>CAYRBL010000632.1:0-1501 GCA_964422385.1 uncultured Bacteroides sp. | reverse complement strand
ATTTGCTTTTTTTAATTTAAATATGATTTGCAAAAGTAGTATATAATTCTGATTAATTAGATAATATTTTAACCTATCTTACGTTTATTTCGTAACTATCCGTTAAAATCTTTCCATTTAGTTTAGCATAGGTTTTAATTTTATTCTTCCCTTTTCTAAGCTTAATATTATTCCAGACATAATGTACAGGAGTCAATTCTGGAGAAACTTGTTCTAATTTCTTACCATTAATTTCTAAAATAGGCTTATCAAAATTACAATAAACAGTAAAGTTATCATTCAAACTATCACGTTCATTAAAACGTCGGCCGGGAATATATAACACGGGTTCCTTGCTCCAATTTGCTTTATACCAATAAAAACAATCTTTCTTAAGTTTACGATCGTAAGTTATCAATCCTTTTTGGTTACGACCTTTCATACTGCCTCTATCCCACAAAGGACAAGTGAAATCAAACATATTCCAAATATAAGAAGCCCAAACCTCAGGGTGTTTATCTAAAATAGCCCAAGTCTTTTCGTGATAATAGGTTTGATAGGTCTCAGGAAAGAATTTGCCAAGAGGAGCAGGCGGAGTCCTATCTGCAGTTTGGTGAACAGGGTTACCTTCAGCACCATATTCCGAAATACAAATAGGAATATCAGGGGTAGATTTATACCAATTATTAATAAACGTATTTAATTCATCAGCTTTGCCACCATACCAGCCACTGTATTGATTGCAAGCTTGCAAATCGGCGTGGAAATGCACAGGATGATCCTTTATCCACCACTGATTAGTTACAGAAACAGTATATCGGTCAGGGTCCTCGGTCTTGGCAACATCATTTAAGATAACTGTAAGTTGTCCTGAAAACAATCCATCAGGTTTACCAACTTCATTGTGTAATCCCCAAACATAAATAGAAGGATGGTTAAAGTTTTGACGAATTAATTCGACTAATTGTTGCTTTGCATTCTCCGTTTCCTGACCAGTCCATATACCTACAAAAGGAATCTCGGCCCAACAAACTATACCTAAAGAATCGCAAAGTTTATACATATATTCCGACTGTTGATAATGTGCCAAACGAACTGATGTAGCACCTACTTCCATAATTAATTTTATGTCTTCAAGATGTTGTTCATTAGTTAAGGCATTGCCATAATCTTCCCTTTCCTGATGACGGCTAACACCATACAAACGATAAGGTTTGCCATTCAAAATAAAACCTTTTTGTTTATCAATGCTAAAACTCCTTACGCCTAAAGGCTGATTTAATTCATCCACAACTTTCCCATCATAAAGAATACTTACCTTTACATTATATAAATAAGGATCCTCTTTTGCATTCCACAAATGAGGTTTTAAAAGTTTATGTTCATTATAATAAGAACGAATTCCAGCAGGATTTACGCTATAAGGCATCGTAGTTTCACTCACTTTATTCCCTTTTGCATCAATTATAGAAGTTCTAATTTGAATATCCTTTATAAAATGAGTATTGTTTTCAATCTTAGT
>CAYRBL010000631.1:0-1511 GCA_964422385.1 uncultured Bacteroides sp. | reverse complement strand
ATCTTACTACTCTTAGTACTATCAAAAAAATAAAGGTTACAGGGGCAAAACCCGACGTAATTATTTACGATCACTTCTCTCATAAAGTATTTAGTTTTAATGGCACTGGTAAAAACGTAACGGTTATCAATGCAAATGTTGATACTGTTTTGGCAACTATTGCACTTAACGGCAAACCTGAAGGGGCTGCAACAGATAACAATGGAAATATTTACGTAAATGTTAACGACAGCAATATTATAAAGGTAATCAGTAGCACAAGCCATTTAGTTACCAAGCGATATGCATTAGGCACTGGCACTGGCCCTATGGCTTTGGCAATTGATGTAGTAAATCATCGTTTGTTTTCTACCTGTAGCAATAATATTATGGCAGTTGTTAATTATGATGACGGTAGTTTTATCACTTCAGTTGCTATTTCCTCAAGCATTGATGGTATAGCTTATGATTATAATTTAAATCGTATTTATTGTTCGAGTGGAAGTGGGCTTATGAATGTAATACAAGAGAATACTCTTAACTTTTTAGTGCCTATCGAAAATACAATTACTCAAGCAGGTGCAGGAACTATTGCAGTAAACCCATTAACGCATCACATTTATTTGTCGTGTGCCGAGTATGAGCCACCAAGGAAGCCTACTCCTAAGAATATGCGTTTGCATCCTTCGCCAAGGCCGAGTTCGTTTACAATTTTAGATTTTCTTCCTTATTAATTTTCAAAACAACTATAGAATTTGCGAAAAGCAAAGCATATATATCCTTAAATAAAATAAAAAAAGGTGTAATGAGAAGTTCATTACACCTTTTTATTTTATGAAATTAGTAGAATTATTCTTTAAAATCATCTTCCATTTTAAAAACAAACCTCACATAATACTTCTCTTCGGTATTATTCAAAACTATTTGGTTTTCTTTTGCGTCAAGCTTCAAATCTTTTAATTTTTCGTTTACATAAGCCTTCAAAGCTTCATCGCTGCCATCTGTTGCGTTTAATTGAATGCTCCCATTTTCGGTTAAAGAGAAACACACTACTACGCTACCTTCCAATTTCTGTTCTTTAGCAAAATCAGGATAAGGAACATATTTTTTCAACACCTTACCGAATTTAACCTGCGTATTATCTCCACCAGCATATAGGTTTGAAGTGCTAAAGATTGCTACTATTATTAATGTAATAATTATTTTAAAAGTTGTTTTCATTTTAATTTGATTTAATTTGTTTAAAAATTTATCTTATGACGACTCAACTTCTAAAAAAGTTACAATTCTAATTAAAATAAGAGTGCCTTAAGTGCCTTAAGTTGAAAGTGCCTTAAGTTAGGGAAACGTTTGGCGATTTAGTGATTTGGCAATATAGTGATTTTGTGATTTAGTGATTAAAAAATACATCTTGCCATATTCCCTCTCCTCTTAAGAGAGGGTTAGGGTGAGGTTATAAAAAAGCCTTTACCAAATAAATGATAAAAGTTTTTTTATTTTATAATTTCAATTATTAGTTATAAATAAAACTA
>CAYRBL010000630.1:0-1514 GCA_964422385.1 uncultured Bacteroides sp. | reverse complement strand
AGTTCAGACGTGTGCTCTTCCGATCTAACCTTAACACGTAACATAGCGACTGTACCTGCAGCAAAATTTGATAGTACTTCAAATCTTGCTATTGGAAACGGAACTGATAGTATAACGGTTTTACCAAAATTGGTCGCAAAAGCTATCTACGGCAATATCACTATCAATGCTCCTGCTGTAAATTCAAGTCTAGGTGCTAGGTTTATTCCAAATACTGCCGGCACTTATAATATTGTAGGTGATTTCAATGTGTTGGCAGGAAGAGTATCAAATAGTAATTCTGGAACGAAAGTAGTTTCAAAGACATTAGCAATTGGCGGTAATTTGAATATTAAAGGAGGTACTTACATCGTATGTGATTCTACTTCTGCAAATGACAAAGTAAAAGTTGCGGGTGGTATCAATATCACTTCAGGTGCTTTATTCACCACTAATAATTTTGTTGATACACTTCTTGGTAGAGGAACTATTTCAGTGCAAGGTGATTTGATTCATTCAGGTGGTTTATTAGGAACAGCTAATACTTCGAAGATTGGTGGTAAAATCCTTTTCTCTTGTGTGGACACCGCCGGTCAAGCATTCTCTACAACAGGGTTTTACAATGACAAAGTAGCCCCACTAAGACTAGAAGTTAATGGGGGCAATGAAGTAGAAGTAACTAGTGATGTAACTGTAAATGATACCCTTGTGCTTACTTTGGGCTACTTTACCGTAACTGCAGGGAATACTTTGACATTAAATAAGGGTTCAAAAGGGCAGTCTGATTCAAGTTATATCATCACAGATGCGGCTGTTGACAGTGCAACAATGGGTAAAGCAACTTTTAATGATATTCCAAAAGGTAAATTGTTCGTTATGCCAATTGGTAATGACAGTACTTACCAACCAATTAGTGTACTTACTGCCGATGATTCTGCCTCCTTTACAGCTTACACCTATAATGGTGTGACTAAAAATGCAACTACATTAGGTGGAGCAATTACTGATTCTTTGGCTTTAAATAACCTAGTGAATTCTACTTGGCATATTCAGCGTATTGATGCAGGTAAAAATCCTGTTACAACAATTTTTAAATGGAGCAGTGTAATGTCAGGCAGTACTTTCACACATCAACCTGATTCAAGTATTTCTGTCTTCCAAAATGATGGTTCTGGAGTGTTGAAACCTCTCGTTACAGCTTCCTATTCACCTAGTGATTCTGCTGTGGTTACACTAACCTCTTTTGGTGATTTTATGATTGGATTTAATCCAACAGCATTACCTGTTAAGTTTATAGGAGTGGCAGCAACTATTCATGGAAATGCAGTTGTGGTAGATTGGAAAATAGCAAGTGAGTTGAACATTGCATCTTATACAATAGAGAAATCATCAAATGGAAAATCTTTTATAGCGATAGGTACTACGAAAGCAAATCATTTAATCAATTATACTTTTGATGATAACTTATTGTCTCAAGGAACTACCTATTATCGTATCAAGGCTGTAGATAAGTCAGGAAATACAACTTATAGTCC
>CAYRBL010000629.1:0-1516 GCA_964422385.1 uncultured Bacteroides sp. | reverse complement strand
TACACATTATCTTCAGACATTATTTTTACTAAATAATAGGCTTTTGGATACTGGTTCAAATCAAATTTAATGGTACCCAAATTATTGCTTTTAAGCATAATTGCCTTCCCTAACATGTTGTAAATGTATATTTCTTTCGCTTTAACCGGACAATCTACAAAAATGTTTTTATTCTTTGAATAAATTTGGTATTTGTTTGCTTGATTATCATTTAAACCAGTTCCTAGATTTAATACAGGATTGCCTACTACAATAGCATTAGTACCGGGTGTAGTCACTAAAATTGTACTTAAAGGACTTATCCATTGTGTAACAATAGTAGGATAATAAGGCGATAGAACTGAACTAGAACAAAAAACAAGATCTGGAGTACTGCTTTTTACAAAAGGAATGGTGTTAGTTATAATCAGATGTGTTATAAGCGTACCATTACCTGTTTTCGATATAGTAGTTCTCCTATTAGCTATGCTTACAGGATCGAATGAAGCTAAACTGAGAAGTGTTTGATTCGGAAATGCAACATTTGTTTGCAGTATTGGATTTATATATAATGCTTGCCATGGATTAAGTTGTGAATTAGTATTATCCATTGCAACTGTTGCCGTACCTCCAGCATATATCCCAGAATTAAACAAAAATCCGAATTCAATTAAATTTAAAATAAAAGGTTGAGTTGGATCAGTTGATAATAAATAAACATCAAATTCTAATGTAGTCGGTGATGTTTGGTTTAAATTCTGAACTGAAAGCAAATAATCGGATATTGCTAGCGGTGAATATCTGATTTTCCTTTCTGCATGTAAAGCAGTAAAAGAGAATAAGAACGTAAGTAAAATTAGTCCTTTTGAAATGAGTAAAATAATCTTTTTCATTTGATTTATATTTATCGTTAATATTTAAATCGTCTAAGTAATTATAAAATTGGAATCCCTTTTAAATAATATAAAAAGAGATTCCAATTTAGGATTTTAAGGATGAACAGTTTTTACGTAGAATGAATTATTATTAATAATTATAGTGTAATCTGCTGAATTCAAAATTCCATTACCATCTACATCTTCTGATAAATATCCTGTAGAATAAATAGCATTACCATTAATTACCGGAGTGTAATCAGCAGAATTCACAAAACCGTCCTGATTCACATCGCCTCCGTATATTAAATAATAGCCGTCAAGAGATAAACCAAGATTATTACCATAAACATTAGCACGTACACCAAAAGATTGATTGATGGTACTTCCAGCAAATGAAATAGCTGTTGCAGTAGTAGTTTCAATACTATTTCTATGCTTAATGGTAATGTAATATAATCCATTATAAATACTTGGTATATATACTGTCGCTAATCCGGCAGTGCTTAATGCCACATCCTGAACAGTATAAATGACAGAAGAATATGTAGTTGCATCATGTAATTCAACAGTAATATGATCCGCAACACTTGCTGGCCAATGAGGTCCAGCTGCATCTCGTGCCTGACGCATAGTGCCACCTCCATTATACAATCCTTCCA
>CAYRBL010000628.1:0-1517 GCA_964422385.1 uncultured Bacteroides sp. | reverse complement strand
ACCTTTTAGAATAATCTACTCGTCGTTTAGAACTCGTTACTTACCTTTTAGAATACTCTGTTCCTCGTAGCGTCCAACCGTTTCTTTTACGGTTTGACGCGTAAAACTACTTTTTTTTAACTTAGAACTTTTTATCTATCGTTTATAAAACTCACTTAAACCTTTAGTCCATTGACATATGGGGTTAGAATGCTTGCCCGAAACTTTAGAACGTTCACCCAAGCTTATAGAATCACTTTTTGAGATTCTTTCCATTTCTTGGTTCTAAGAATTTTATACTATCAGCTGTAGTTAAATTCTCAGGCATAGTGCCTCCAATTTCTTCTATTGTCTTTCGGACTTTCTTTCCAATCTCATAATGAGTTTGATTAGCTTTTTGCTTTCCCTTTATATTTTCTCTCCGTAATTTTTCTTCCGTTTGCGTTGCCCGAAAAAGATTGGCAGCAAGTTCGGTACTACCCATATGATCAAGAATATTCTGATTACCTTTTAATTTTTTTCTTTTATGAATTCCTTTTGCATCAAGTCCACCATAGAGTCCTTTATAGCCATGATTCTGAAAAATTGCATAATCAATAGGTTCAATTACACCTGCATTTTTTGCAGCATCGGCTAATTGAATATTATGTTTCTTCATTTCATTCCGGAGAAACAACCTCTTTTCTGATTCTGAATCAAGCCTGTTGTACTCATCCATCTGCCTGATTTCCTGCAATCGGGTTTGTATAGCAAAATAGCTTTGTCCCAGCGCTACAACTTCCTTGGTTGAATCGGCATTTTGTACTATCAGATAACAGGCATATCTCGAAAGTTTTATATTTTCAAACGCTCTCTTTGCTCCCTTTCCGGTTTCTATCATCCCGAGGTAATCCTCGAAATGATCAACAATGGTTTGACCGCTGTTTTTACAAGCCTCTTTGGCTTTTTCAATAACAGGTTTAAAGTGTCTGAACTCGGAATATTCTAATACTTTAGCCATATCCCGTGCCGACCACCATTCATTCCCAAGTTTATCTAATTGTTTTATCTGCTCAAAAATGGTCAAATTTATAGCTGATAATTTATTCATGGGTTCATTTTTTATTTTTTAGTCCTAACTCACTTACATTTGAAACGAGGGGTTGCTGATTATTTGTTTCTAACAAAGAAAGAAATTATATCTTCTACCCATCGTTTAGAACTCGTTACTTGCCGTTTAGAATGCTCAACTCATCGTTTAGAATTATTGACTATAAACTATTAACTATTAACTATTAACTATTAACTATAAATGGAGCTTGCGACATCCCGTTTTTACGGGACTATTGACTATAAACCAAAAAAAATCTTTCTATCCCTATTCAGATACTTTTTAATTATTTAGTTGTATCGGTTGTAATATTATCAGAAGTACCTTTACTTATCTGACGCACTTTTTTCAGTAAATCCGAAAAAGTATAATCCAATAATTTGGCAGCATCAGTACTCTTATAAAGTATTTTACCTACCGTATTTATTTCAGCTATTTGATTATAGAC
>CAYRBL010000627.1:0-1518 GCA_964422385.1 uncultured Bacteroides sp. | reverse complement strand
TGCAGTAAAGATACTCCAGCGCCTGTAACACTAGCTACACCAACAGCTAGTTTTAGTTGGCAAACAACATTATCACTGACAGTACAATTTACTAATACATCAACCAATTCTACTACTTATAGTTGGGCTTTTGGTGACGGCACAACATCTACAGCTTCTAACCCTTCACATGTTTATACTTCAGCAGGTTCATATACTGTAACATTAACATCATCTTCAAGTGGGGGAACAAGTATATCAACTACTCAGACTATAACTTTATCTTCAAGTACACCACCTCCAGTAGCTAGTTTTAGTTTTACAGGCAATACAGTTGCACCAGCTACAATTTCATTCATTAATAATTCGACCAATGCAACATCATATTTGTGGAATTTTGGCGACGGTAGCAATACAGTTACAAGTGCAACTACAACTCATACATATACTCAAGCTGGCACATATACTATTTCATTAACTGCTACAGGAATAGGTGGAACTAATTCTACAACCAAAAGTATCACTGTAACAAATCCTGCGCCAACTGCAGACTTTAGTTTTACAGGAGCAGGAATAGCTCCTTGTTATGTTTCTTTTACAAATAATTCCACCAATGCAACGAGTTATACATGGGACTTTGGTGATGGAAGTAATTCTAATCTTGCTAATCCACAACACGCTTATACCCAAGGTGGTACTTATACTGTACACCTTACGTCAACTGGACTAGGTGGTACAATATCAACAAGTAAAACAGTTAGTATTTCTTTAGCATACACTAAAGTAACAATAACTAAAATTACAATTACTCAAATGCCTTTTTTAACTTCTACAGGTGCAGGTTGGGATCCTTTTGATGGACCCGACGTATTTGTAAATATTTCAGATTCAGTAAACTCAGTTAAATATGATGGATCAGCTATTAAATTTAGTAATGTAACTCCTAGTATGTTGCCTATTTTGTTCACTACTAACTATACTCAACTTAATAGTGCATTCTATACATCAAGATTTATTGATATTTGGGATTTTGATACAGCAGACCCTAATGATTATATGGGTTTTGTACGATTCAAAATGCTTGATTATACATCACTTCCAAATCCTTATCCATCATCAATACCTTTTACTCAAAATGGATTTACAGTTACTTTAGATTTAACTTGGCAATAAATAATTAAATAAATTTTGAAAATGAAAAAGATTCTAATTGCAATTTGCTGCTTAATTTCAGTAGGATTAAGGGCACAAAAATCAGATAGTTTAATTGCTAAATCATCAGAAAGTTTACCTGATATTAGTATTGTAGAAAAGTATCCTGTATTATTTGCAACCATAAAACAAATACAAACAGAGGAGCCTAAACTTAAAAAAGTTTACTATGGTAGATTTAATAGTAATGCAGCTATTAAAATTACTAATTACTTTAAAGGAATAATCATTTTAGATATAGATTATCTGGAAAGGAATGAGTCAAATTATGACAACTTAACTGCCTGGCAATTTTTATGTAATGTAGGAGTAATTGATTTTGGATCA
>CAYRBL010000626.1:0-1518 GCA_964422385.1 uncultured Bacteroides sp. | reverse complement strand
AATGGTCTTTTGCATACCTTCTAAAGTCTGCAAAGGCAGCCCATAAATAAGGTCGAAGTTGACAGAAGAATAACCTATTTCTCTGGCAATGTTTACAGCGTTCACTAAGTTCTCGAATGGTTGAATTCTATTG
Source organism: uncultured Bacteroides sp. (assembly GCA_964422385.1). Classification (GTDB taxonomy): domain Bacteria; phylum Bacteroidota; class Bacteroidia; order Bacteroidales; family JACABE01; genus JBAXLO01. Next base: position 1,385 of record CAYRBL010000626.1, on the reverse strand, counting down.
ATGATGAACTGAACTTTAGGATCATTATCCTGTACACCATAACTCACTCTACGGAAACCAATATTGTATAAGATTTGTAAATGTTCTCTGCTGGTATTGTTGGGATGTCCTTCAAAACTAAATTCATGATGTTCAGGAATTATAGCTTCGTTGAAAATAGATTGCAATAGTTTCTGCAGATTCTCCGGCGAAAAGAAGGTAGGTGTTCCTCCTCCCAAATGTAATTCAGCAATTACAGGCTTATGACTCATCAAAGCAGTATATTGTTTCCATTCTTTCAAAATAGCCTGCATATATTCTTCTTCCACATCGTGGTTAGTAGTAATTTTTTTGTTGCAACCACAATATGTACAAAGCTTTTCACAAAAAGGCAGATGAAGATATAGACTGATACCTGTTTCGGCATTCACGATGGAAAACTGTTTAGAAAAAGTTTCTTTCCATTGAGAAACGGAAATATTTTCTTTCCACACTGGCACAGTTGGATAACTGGTATAGCGTGGTACCTGTACATTGTATTTATTCAGCAGATCAACAGAGACATTCATATTGTTTATTTGAAAGAACTGCAAAGCTATTGCGAAGGGAACTATAAAAGTGTGACGGATATTAGAAAAAGAGTCTTTATTGTCATTTAAGTTTCAGAAAACAGGAAATGAGGAGGTAGAAGAATACAGAACTTAGTATTGAGATTAAAGAATTTAGAAAATACAGGAGATAAGTAACATTTTTAATTAGTTTGTTATAATTGTAAAATTATTATGTTGGTTTGCTGATACAAATTATATAGTTTTTAGCTAAATAATCACGAATTCTCTATAATTAGTCAGGATTTCTGAAAACATAGCTAACTATGAAATTTCATTAGCTAAGTATTTTCAAAATATAGCTAACTATGAGGGTATCCGCCCCCTCTAAGTGGGTACTTTAGCTAAGTATTTCATAAACATTACTAAGTATTTTATAAACATAGCTAACTATTTGAGAAACATTGCTAAGTATTTAGGAAACCAAGCTAAAGAAGAAAAAAAGAGCACAATAATGCTTGAAAACTAACCTGAACAGGGAATCAGGAACTAAAAAAAGCGCATCTTAATTTTAAGATGCGCCTGTATCTACTTTAATAACTTAAATAATTTGTTACTAGTATTCGTCCTCGTTGAACATAAAATCGTCCTGACTTGGATAATCAGGCCAAATATCTTCAATGCTTTCATAAATTTCACCTTCGTCATCCAGTTCCTGCAGATTTTCAATCACCTCTAAAGGTGCTCCACTACGGATTGAATAGTCAATCAGCTCATCTTTGGTGGCTGGCCAAGGAGACTCTTCTAAGTAACTTGCTAGCTCTAGTGTCCAAAACATACCCTGTAATTTTTTGCAAA
>CAYRBL010000625.1:0-1521 GCA_964422385.1 uncultured Bacteroides sp. | reverse complement strand
GATAGCTTCAGGTGACTGGAGTTCAGACGTGTGCTCTTCCGATCTTACTACCTGAACAATTTGCTTCATATACTTTAAAATAATAAGTAGTATTTGCTAATAACCCATATACTGTTGTACTGCTCCCAGACCCATCATATACTACTTGCTCACCTGTGCCGGAATAAATATTATTTGCGGGGGTAGTTGTACCATTAACTAGTGAATTAAAACTATTTATTTTATTTATTTTTACTATTCTTCTGTTACCACTACCAACATTCCAGTTTATAGTAATATTATCAGTATTTATACCGCTAAATGTAATATTGCTTGCTTGAGTGATTGGTGCGGAACAGGAAGTTCCGGTATTAACACTAATATAGGCATTATCAGAAATTGAATAACAATTAGAACCACAACTAGTCATTGCTGTTACATCCCAACGATAATTGAATCCGTTTTGTAAAAATCCTGAAGGTATTGTAATAGGAGGATTTACACATGTAGCTGTATAAATTATATTATTGTAGCCATACGGTTCTTTACTGATATTTACTTCATAAGTAGTGGCACCCGAAGATGTTGTCCAGTTTAATATAGGTGTAGTTGTAGTGATAACCTGACCAGGTGTAGCAGAAGTGCCCGGGCTAATAATACTCACCTTTCCCGGTGTAGAACAGGTTGTACCCTGTACACAAATACTGAAATTACCTCCACTTGTACCATAACCTCCACCATAGTGCCATACTCTCACATAATAAGTATTTCCTGTAATAAGTCCTGAATAGGTGTGCGATTCTGTAATTCCTATCCCATAATCATTAATACAACCTGGCGAAACTGCTTGCATATTTGTACCACAGGTGCCAGATACTAATTGAAATACAGCATCAAATCCCGATGTTGGCACTACAGAAACAGTTGCTGTAGAAGTAGTAGGTACAAAAGAAAAGAAAACATCATTTTCCGTTGTACCGGTACAAGAAGTAAAACCAGATGAAGTTGCTCCACAGGATGTTGAATTAATATAGTTACAGTTTCCGGTTGTACTAAATGTTAAAGGAGTAGCAACAATATTTCCTGAACAAGGATTATCATTGGTGGGTTGTGTACAGGTAGGTTTAGTAACATTTATTAGTACAGTAGCATAATTATTATCATATTGACATTCATTAATATTACGATTAGCATCCGCATAGAAAAATAAATAATATTGACCGGAAATTGTACTTAATGGTATGGTTACATTGGTATTTAACAAAGTAGTTTGCCCTAAACCCGAAACAGAACTCACAGATATTTGTCCCAGATACGTTGCATTACTTAAATTCAATACTGAACCGGAGGATAAGTAAATATTTATAACATTATTACCAGCACTCATCTGTCCAACATTATTTTCAGTACAGGAAACATTTATTTGATTTCCTGCTATAACAGTTGTGTTACTTACCGATTGATTACTGATGGTTAAATCAGCAGTAATACATTGTGGTGGCTGAATACCGATAATTGCATATTGATTATCTGAATAACTGC
>CAYRBL010000624.1:0-1521 GCA_964422385.1 uncultured Bacteroides sp. | reverse complement strand
TTTCTGATACATAAATCTAGTAGCAAAACGTCGTAGAAACATTTCTACGACATAAATCTAGTAGCAAAACGTAGCAGAACTTTTTTATAATATTATTTTTTCTAAACTATTGTTCAAAAACAAATCTATATACCGTTGGACTAATACACCTTGAAAGAATAATAACTGCTAATGTTTTCTAAGCTTTTGGATTTATTTGCATTATTATTAATTTTCTTTTTGAAATGATAGTATATTCCAATTTTTAATTCTGTACTTTTGCACTTTATTTCCTTTTGGCGTTCAGACCGAAATAATATTTCCGATTAATAATTTAATAATCTTAAAAAAATGAGGACAAGTACTGCTATCAGAAGGATTTTGTATCATATTTATGCCATAATACAGGCATTGTTTAATTATCCGCAGGGAAGTATTGATACTTTTGTGCAGGGGCATCTCAATACGCTATATATCGAACCGGTAACCCCCGAGCATCAGATAATGATTGATAGAGTTGAATCTGTATTTGTGCCTTACGATACGGGCATAACTAAAAAACATAGCGATGCCGGTCAACGTTCCACTGCAATTGCAGTAATTAAAGATAGTAAAACATATATTATTACTCAGCTTAACGATATAGAACATGATATTGACACTATTACCCATAATGATTTGAACGTTAAGAAAGAATTTCATTTTAACGAACAATCTTTATATTATGATGGAAGAGATTCGGAAATACTTAGATATTTTAAAGAATTAAAATTTAATGTTGCCGCAAACCCACTTTATGCAAGTGTTTTGCCTAAAGTTACTACTTTTGTGAATACAATAAATGCAAAATATGGAATTAAATTTGGTAAAAAAACTTCTGTTAAACAAGATATAACTGACCTATTGCCACTTGTTGACCCTTTGGTAAAAGCATTGTTATTGAATTTTTATGAACTTGGAATCGAAAATATAGATAACCAGAGTGCAATTACCGGTTATTTCCCATATATTGAGATGGATTTACCTGTTAAAAACAAAGAAATTTTAGCTTCAAATCAGTTTAATGCAATAGGAATGCAAGGTAGTGTAGTTAATTTGATAGATGTTAAACAGGAATTTGGTAATTGGATAGAAGCAGATTGCAGAAGATGTGCAGTAGATGTTGATTTATGGTTAGCTAGTGAAATTACAAGTGTAATACCCAAAAATGCACAAAGAATATGTAAAGGCGATAGGTTAATATTCAAAAATTCTACAATAGGTTCGTCAACCGAAATGTATTTAATGGCAGCTTTCGCAGAAGACGTGACTGTTACCGAAGAATGCAAATTTAAAATCACCATAGACAAGAAGAAACCAAATAGAAAAAACATAATTAGCCCTAAAGTAGCAATCGTTGCACCTATTGTTGTACCACCTGTAGTTGAAACCCCAGCAAAAGTTGAGGAGCCAGCAGCTGTTGAGACACCAATAATAGAAGAAATACCACCTGTGGTTTAAAATTAAGTTACTTACGAATTACGGAAAAGCCTCGTCAATTAA
>CAYRBL010000623.1:0-1525 GCA_964422385.1 uncultured Bacteroides sp. | reverse complement strand
TTTGTTTCTTTCCATTTTGTGGGGTCACATTTCTTAACAGCAATCTGAGTAAAGTTAATACCATCTACAGATTGCTCAACATTAATTTCAGTTGGTTCAAATATCCAAGAACGTGTTTCAACAAGATAATTTAGTGCGACATTATTTATCTTTGTCATCTTACCAAGATCTATCGTTGCTACGAAATCTTCTCCTTCGAAACCTAAATAATTATTATCAGTAAAGTTCTTGGTTCCTGTTTTACCATCAGTCAGACTAGAAGCTCCATTAGCTTTATATTTTTCACTTGAATTGTTCTTTAGTTTAACTGTTCTTCCATACGATAATGGAAGTTTAATCTCTGTAATTTCTCCTACTTTATTTTTATTATAAAAAGCAATTGCTTTAAAATGGGTTTGTTTATTTATCCTTAAAACCCCCATAAATTCTCGACTTTTTGAAACAGGAAAAACAGGTGAAAGAATAGTCGGATTTGTTCCATCAAGAGTATAATGTATCTTAATTTTATTGTTTTTAATTATAGATTTTAAAGAAATTTCGAGACTATCTTTAGCCAGATTAATTCTATAAACAAACTCTGGAGCTTCTATTACCTGTGGCTTGCCTTTAATCTCTAAAACTATTACTGGACTTATAGCTTTAGATGTATTTTCAGGCAATGATATTTCTATTGCCAAACCATTTTTCTTATAAGTTATATCTTTTTTATTTGGGTCGGATAAAAGATATGCTTTAACAGGCTCGTTGATTAAATTATCAATAATAATCTTATTGTTTTTGGGCCAATCAAAGATATTAAAATATAATAGAGTTCCACTGGGAATAGCTTTTTGTGTGCATTTTCCAAAGCTTAAACTTTTAAAAGGACTTGCTTTGGTCCCATATATTGACTCTCCATTAATCTTCATCCAATTTCCCATTTCCTTAAGTCTATCTATGCTTTGTGGAGGTAATAATCCTTCGAAAGTAGGACCTACATTTAATAAATAATTACCACCTTTTGAAGCTACATCTACGAGATTATATATAAGATCTTTTGTTGACTTCCAGTTATTATCAAACTTATTAAAACCCCAGTGATCATTCATCGTCATGCAGGTTTCCCAATCAACATTAGGCAAACCATCTTCCGGTATCTCCTGTTCGGGTGTGCCATAATCCCCCAAAGCCTCTGGATTGCTACTCATCCCAGCCATCCCATCACGATAAGTATCTATACGATTATTGATGATAACATCTGGTTTTAGCTTTCGCAAATAAGCATACAAATCTTTTGCATATTTATGATTCCAGGTCGATTCCCATTCGCCATCAAACCAAAGCAAACTTATATCACCATAGTTAGTTAGAATATCTTTCAACTCATTTTTTAAATACACAATATATCTATCGAAATCGGCACCATCAGTTGGTCTTATCTTAGTTTCCCACGCACGGCGAGGTAGGTAATCAGGGTGATGCCAGTCCATGATTGAATGATACCAGCATATCTTCATATCATATTTGCGACAAGCATCAGCAAGTT
>CAYRBL010000622.1:0-1529 GCA_964422385.1 uncultured Bacteroides sp. | reverse complement strand
TCTATTTTCTCATTACCTTTCAATTTTGTTGTAATATTATTTTTGTATGTTTTAAAGTTTAGGGAACGCTTCTTCTTGAATCCGGAAATTGTAGGCATACAACATTATTCTCCTGAAATGAATTTGTATTTACAAAAAAATAATGATAGTCGCTTTAGCAATTCTTACAGGATACCTTTTTCTTTGCCTTTTTGGGGCGAATGGAAAGTTACGCAAGGGCATGATGGTAAATTTACACATAAAGGAGAATGGAGACATGCCTGGGATTTTGAAATCATAAGCGAGGATAATTTGGAATACAAAGATAATGGATATGCTGTTGATGATTATTATTGCTACAATAAACCAGTGCTTGCTCCTGGAGCAGGTTGGATTGAATATGTTTCGGATTACATCGAAGATAATAAAATTGGAGATGTAAATACTCAAAATAACTGGGGAAATACTATTGTAATAAAACATACTACCGGACTTTATACCAAAATATGCCATCTGAAAAAAGATAGCATTAAAATAAAGATAGGAGATTACGTTAATAAAGGTGATATTATTGCAAGTTGTGGCAATTCGGGCAGATCTCCACAACCACATATTCATTTTCAGTTTCAGATTACGCCACATGTAGGTTCTAAAACTCTGGATTATCCATTGGGGCACTATATTACACATGAAAATGGAGTGTATGAACTCAATTCTTTTGTAAATCCAAAAGAAGGTCAAATGATAATGAACATAGAAAGGAATTCTTCATTATTTAATGCCTTCCATTTTATTCCGGGCAAGAGGATGCAATATGTAGTTACGAATGAAAATACAGGAAAGCAGAAAACGTTTGATTGGGAAATAGAAGTTAATTACTTTAATCAATCTTATATTTATTGCAAGACTACCGATTCAAAAGCATACTTCACAAATGACGGAAGCATTCACTACTTTACCCACTATGAAGGCGATAAAAAATCATTGCTTTTCTATTACTATTTGGCCAATTATAAAGTTATAAATGGATTTTATAAAAATCTTACGATAAACGACAAGTATCCATTAACGGATGTTAGCAACAAACTTGCTTTATTGTTCCAGGATTTTATAGCTCCTTTTTATATTTATATGAAAGCTGATTATTCTTTAATTTATAAAAAGAAATCAGACGATTTCTCCAACGAAGACGTTGAGTTAACTGCCTCTACTGTTCTTAAGATAGGTAAATTTATTATAAAAAGAATAGACTTTGATATTTTTATTGAGAACAACGAAATAAATAAACTTATTATTGATCATGATGGAAAGAGATCAACTGCAGTTTTGTTAACAGATGATAATAATTAGAAATAAATGAAAAAAATTAGTTTAAGTTTTGCTATAGTTTTAGTGCTTTTTTTATTTTCAAACAGAATAAATGCTCAAACTAACTATGCTGACGTTGATAGCAACACTTATAAATTGTATCAGTTGCAACAATGGTCTACGCTTATTGAGTATGGAGAGAAAGCTATTGAGGATGGCGTAGATTATATGTTCCTTCGTCA
>CAYRBL010000621.1:0-1530 GCA_964422385.1 uncultured Bacteroides sp. | reverse complement strand
TAACGAATGGTTTCCCTTATTTCCATTCAGAAGTTTAACGAATAAATAAATCAAAATGAAAACAAGATTACTAGCATTTATTGTTGCTGTAATGCTGCCAATTGTGGCAATGAGTCAATTTACCCTTAGTGGTAAAATCAAAGATGCCGTTACAGGTGAAAAACTTGTGTCGGCTAACGTGTTCCTACTTAACACCTATACGTTGATGCAGACCGATCAACAAGGTGGTTTTACTATTAATAATCTTAAAGGTGGGAATTATACCCTAAAGATTACGTTCCTCGGTTACAAAACCGATACTATCGTTGTGAATCTTGATAAGAATATTAATTTAGATTTGGGTTTGATAAAAAGTAGTATCCTGCAGGATGAAGTTATAATAAGCTCAACACGAGCAGGAGAACGTACTCCTTCAACCTTTCAGAATATCTCGAAGAAAGAAATAGAAAGTATGAATACAGGTGTTGATATTCCCTATCTGATAGAGAATACGCCTTCGGTGGTCGTTACTTCGGATGCAGGAACGGGTATAGGCTACACAAATATTCATATTAGAGGCAGCGATTTGACCCGAACAAATGTGATGGTTAATGGAATTCCGTTGAATGATGCAGAATCGCACGGCGTGTATTTTGTGGACTTACCGGATATGGCCTCCTCAATTGACAACCTGCAAATACAACGCGGCGTGGGCACTTCGGTAAATGGTGCAGGTGCATTTGGTGCAAGTATCAACTTCCAGACTTTAACTTTAAATCCAAAAGCTTACGCAGAATCTAATAATACGTATGGCTCTTTTAATACCTGGAAAAACACTATATGTTTTGGAACTGGTTTGATTGATAACAAGTGGGCGATTGATGGCAGATTATCCAAAATATCTTCTGATGGATATATCGATAGAGCTTCGTCAGAACTCCACTCCTACTATTTATCGGGAGCATATTATGGTAAAAAAACTATAGTTAAGTTCATCACATTCTCTGGTGTTGAGAAAACATATCAGGCTTGGGGCGGAGTACCTTCCGACTCTTTAGCAACTAATAGAACATACAATAGCATGGGCGAGCACTACGATGCGTATGGTAATATTGTATATTATGCAAACGAAACCGATAATTATCAACAAGACCATTACCAATTGTTAATGTCACACGAGATAAATAATAATTGGAATGTGAATGCTGCATTGCATTATACCAAAGGATACGGTTATTATGAAGAATATAAAAGCAACCAAACTTATGGAGCTTATGGACTACCTTTCGTTACAACCGGGAACGACACTATGATTTATTCAGATTTAATAAGAAGAAAGATTTTGGATAATGATTTTTATGGGGTCACCTATTCTGTAAATTATAATAGCCATAAAAAGCTTTCAGTAAATATTGGTGGAGGCTATAATATATATGATGGTGATAATTTGGGGAATATTATATGGATGCAGTTTGCAGGAAATGTCCCTATCAATTTTGAATGGTACCGTAATAATGGTTTGAAAAAAGACTTTAATATTTATGGAAAAGT
>CAYRBL010000620.1:0-1532 GCA_964422385.1 uncultured Bacteroides sp. | reverse complement strand
GCTGAAGCTTTAAAAGTTAAGTTTGGATCGGCTTTGGCTAGCGAAAATAAGGCAGAAGAAATAGTAGCTATCCCAGGTTTAAGAGGCCGTCCTGCTAAAGAAATTTCTGTTAACAATCTTGCGAATATCATTCAGGCAAGAATGGAAGAAATAATAGAACACGTTTTGTTTGAAATAAAGAATTCAGGTTACGAAAAGAAACTAATTACTGGTATTGTTATAACTGGAGGAGGTTCGATGTTGAAACATATTAACCTACTTACAGAATATATTACTGGTATGGATACACGCATTGGCTATCCTACCGAGCATCTATCTAATAATTCTCCTGACGAACTTGCGAATCCTATTTATGCAACTGGTGTTGGGCTAGTAATAAAAGGATTTGAACGTATGGAAGCAGAATATAGAAGGAATCCTGAGGAGAAAACAAGTAAAAAGAAGAAAGAAAAATCAAGTGGAGGACTGTTTCCTTGGCTAAGAAATCTACTTGAAGAAGACGTAAAGTAATTAACAATTGCAATGTTAATAAATAATTAATTTATTTTGATTTTGTATCGATATTAGATGTAAATTTATGCATTAATTTAAAGGCAGTTTATAGGGTGTTTTGAGAAGGCATAATTTTACGCTAATAAGTTTAGGGACAAAGTGTTTTTATAGGTTTTAAGTTTTAGTAAATATTTTTATAATTATAATATATCGGATATGTTAAAAGTCGATTTACCAAAAAATCAGTCTTCGATAATAAAAGTTATCGGAGTAGGCGGTGGCGGAAGCAATGCAGTAAATTATATGTTCAACCAAGGTATTAGTGGGGTTGATTTTATAGTTTGCAATACTGATGCTAAGTCGTTAGACATAAGTCCTGTCCCTAATAAAATACAATTAGGAAGAGGCTTAGGTGCAGGCAATATGCCAGCCGTAGCTAAACGAGCTGCCGAAGAAAAAGCTGATGAAATCAAGGCTTTATTAGAAAAGAATACGCAAATGCTTTTCATAACTGCTGGTATGGGCGGAGGCACAGGTACTGGTGCTGCTCCTGTTATAGCTGCTTTGGCAAAACAGATAGAATTGACTGACGATACCGAAAATAAAATTCTAACTGTAGCTATCGTTACACTTCCTTTCACTTTTGAAGGAAGAAAACGTAAGTTACAAGCTGAAGAAGGCATCAGAGAACTTAAGAAATATGTGGATGCTATTCTTATTATTACAAATGATAAATTAAGAGAATTTGGCGACCTCCCATTAGGAAAAGCTTTTGAGAAAGCAGATAATATTCTTACTACTGCTGCCAAAGGTATTGCCGAAATTATTACAGTTAAATCTTATGTAAACATCGACTTTAGGGATGTAAATACCGTAATGAAGAATTCGGGTGTGGCTTTGATGGGAACTGGTATTGCTGAAGGCGAAAACCGTGCGTATCGTGCTATTGAAATGGCCATTAATTCTCCTCTTTTAAATGATAGCAACATTAGAGGTGCTAAAAATCTATTGTTGTATTTCTCTTCTATGGATAAAGAAAT
>CAYRBL010000619.1:0-1534 GCA_964422385.1 uncultured Bacteroides sp. | reverse complement strand
GTTTGTTTGGGTTCGAGCGATGTTTCTTTATTTGAGTTAATAAATGCATATTGTCCTTTGATAAATGATGGCAATAAGGTTGAACCAATACTTGTTACAAGGATTGAAGATCGTAAAGGGAAAGTAATTTACGAGATGAAACCTAAAGCTGAAAGGGTTATCACACAGGAGTCTGCTTATCTGATGACGCAGATGCTTATGGGTGGTTTGCACGAACCTGGTGGCACTACTCAGGCTTTGTTTGAATACAATTTATTTAATTATGGAACCGATTTTGGTGGTAAAACAGGTACTTCTTCTAATCATTCAGATGGATGGTTTGTAGGCGTCACCCCTAACCTTATTTCTGGTTCATGGGTTGGTGCTGATAACAGAAGTGTTCATTTCCGCACTTCCGAACTTGGCGAGGGTTGCAAAACTGCTTTGCCTATCTACGGTTTGTTTATGGAAAAACTTTTGAAAGACCCTAAATACAATAACTATCATCAGAAGTTTGGCAAACCAACTGTTAAAATCAATAAGAACTATTCATGTCACACCTTCTTACCCAAGGCCGACAGCTTAAATATTGGCGATATCGAGTTGCCTGATGATACTATTCATACTTCGGGGTTTTAGAAAAAAATTACGAATTACGAATTACTTTTACTTTACCACATAGCCAATTGCCGGCTTAGCGGATAAAACATAAAAAGAGCCGATATCATTTGTTTGATAACGGCTCTTCTTTTTACCTTATGTTGGTATATATAAGTTCAGAAATTAACAATCATAATTTTCAGATCATTTTCCAATATTGTGCTTAACGTTTGCGGTAGTTTCTCTTTGTTTCATATATCGCATCTAATAAACCGTCTCTATTTGTGTCACCATTAAGATGCCAAAACATTATTCCTCCAAGTTGGTTATCCAATGCATATTTAGTTTTTAAACGGCATGATTCCTTATTGTCAAATGTAATAAATGTTCTTTCTTTAGAACTATATAAGTAAGGCGCCATTGCAATAGTATCCCAATATGTTTGATAACCATTTTCTGGAGTAAACTTTTTTAGAGTCGTGCGATAATCTGGTGAATTTTTTACTTTACAGGGACGACCCAAGCCAAAGTTAACAGAGTCTACATTAGCAACAACAAAAGAATAGAATGCTGCACCTATTATTATCTTTTCTAAAGGTACCTTTAGTGAGTCGAGTAATCTAACACCACTGTTAACGCTTTCTTTTTGATAAGGAGATGAATATAAGGCAGTGTGATGTCCGGAATGACCTGATTTGTCATTAGGTAAACCATAAGTCATAAGATTTACAAAATCAACATTTGGCATCACAAGTAACCAATCTACGGATTTAAATACACAATCTGGAAAACTATTTGCATCGAAACAAACGATATATGGTGAGGGCAGTGCTTGTCTAAGTTCTTTGATTAGAGAAGTGAAATTGTCCCTGTCTTCAGGAATAGCAGGATGATCCTTATAACCACCTATTACAGGACTTTCCCAATCCAGATCAAAGCCGTCAAGGTTATACTG
>CAYRBL010000618.1:0-1537 GCA_964422385.1 uncultured Bacteroides sp. | reverse complement strand
CTCCCTAATGCCTCCTATTAATGACGGCTGTAGTTAAAAGTAATGATAATCTACTAAAATCACTAAATCACAATATAACCATATCACCAAATCGCCAAATGTGTTTCTAATAAGCTTTCTTTATTTAGTAATAGTTTTATTTAATAGTTAGATTTAAAATATGTAATATTTTTATTTGTTTTAACTAGATTAGAGACCCCAAAAAAAGAACCACTCCTTAATATTATCTACATAAAGAGCTTTTTAAAAATAAAAATAAAAAAATAATATATAAATAATATATTGAGTTAAAATATTCGGTATAGTTTCTCATATCAAGCAATAAGCAGCATACAAAATAGATATATAAATAAAAATATATTACCGTTAACTTAGTCATTTCAGCCGTAAACTGATTTGTTTAAAATAATATGAAATGATATGCGTTAGGTTTGAAAAAAAGATGTAAATTTGCAGAAAAATAAATCAATAATTAAAAAGGTCATTTATCTAAAAAATAAAGACGAAAAAAATTAAACAAATAATTAAATAACAACAAATAATTTTAAGAAAATGAAAAAACAAGGCGATTTAAAAAGTCAAGGTGATTTATCAAAAAGTTTAAAAACTTTATTCTCTGCTGTAGTAATTCCATTAGCACTTATTGCAGCTGTATGTATTTATATTTTTATACTTGGAAACGGACAAAACTTCCAGGGTGGTAATCACGACAACATGCCATTACCAGGTAATTATTTAGGAACAATCTATAAAGGGGGTATCATTGTACCACTTTTGATGACCTTATTAATTATCGTTATTACTTACACTATCGAAAGATTTTTCACCATCACAAAAGCAAAAGGAAAAGGTTCGATAACTACTTTTGTTAAAAAAATCAAACATCAAATCGAATACAATACTATTGGCGAAGCTTTAGCTGAATGTGACAAACAAAGAGGAAGTGCTGCAAATGTTATTAAATCTACATTAAACCGTTACACTGCTTTAGAAAAAGACCAAGTGATGACAAAAGACCAAAAATTAATGTCGATCCAAAAAGAAGTTGAAGAAGCTACCTCATTAGAATTACCAAGTTTAGAACAAAACTTAGTAGTATTAGCTACCATTTCATCAGTTGCTACCTTATTAGGGTTACTAGGAACAGTATTAGGTATGATCAGGGCGTTTGCAGCTTTAGCACAAGCAGGTGCACCTGACTCAGTAGCATTATCAACAGGTATTTCTGAAGCTCTTATCAATACCGCTTTCGGTATCGGTACAGCAGCTTTAGCTATCGTGTTCTATAATGTATTCACCACACAAATTGATAAAATTACTCACAGTATTGACGAAGCTGGTTTCAGTATCGTTCAAACTTATGCTGAAAAACACTAATTATTTTTATTAATTAAATAATTTAAAAATTAAGCAAAATGCCAAGAGTAAAGCCAACACGTAAAAGTACCTGGGTCGATATGGCGCCAATGTGCGACGTAGCTTTCCTTTTACTGACGTTTTTTATGCTTACTTCTAATTTTACAGCAAAAGAACCTGT
>CAYRBL010000617.1:0-1539 GCA_964422385.1 uncultured Bacteroides sp. | reverse complement strand
CATCACAAAGTGAAGTTATTTTAAGTAACTTAAAGGAAATTGTTCGCGAAAAAGGCTTAGAAACCGAAGTACAAGTTATAATGACTGGCTGTTTTGGTTTTTGCGAAAAAGGACCAATTGTTAAAGTGATGCCTGATAACACATTTTATACAGAAGTTAAACCAAGTGATGCAAGGGAAATCATAGAAGAACATGTAATTAAAGGTAGAAAAGTAACACGTCTTCTTTATTCGAACCCAGAAAATAAAGAGCAAGTTATTGATTCGAAACAGATGGGTTTCTATAAAAAACAATTACGAATTGCTCTTAGAAACTGTGGTTTTATTGACCCAGAAAATATTGATGAGTATATTGCTCGCGACGGTTACGAAGCCTTAGGTAAAGTATTAGAAGCAAAAGATCCACAACAAACTATTGATATTATAAAAAAATCAGGTTTAAGAGGTCGTGGAGGTGGAGGCTTCCCAACTGGTTTGAAATGGGAAATAACAAGTCAGTCAAAGGCTGAGCAGAAGTATGTAGTTTGTAATGCTGACGAAGGTGATCCAGGTGCTTTTATGGATCGTTCTATTTTAGAAGGCGACCCTCATTCAGTGATCGAAGCTATGGCCATTGCAGGTTATGCAATTGGAGCAACAAAAGGTTTAGTGTATATTCGTGCTGAATATCCATTAGCAATCGAAAGATTAAAAATTGCTATAAACCAATCAAGAGAATATGGTTTATTAGGTACTGGCATCATGGGTTCAGGTTTTGATTTCGATATTGAATTAAGATATGGTGCAGGTGCATTTGTTTGTGGTGAAGAAACTGCTTTGATACATTCAATGGAAGGTAATAGGGGAGAACCTACTTTTAAACCACCATTTCCATCTGTTTCGGGTTATTTAGGAATGCCTACCAATGTTAACAATGTTGAAACATTCGCTAATATTCCAGTAATCATTAATAAAGGTGCTGATTGGTTTGCAGGTATAGGAACCGAAAAATCAAAAGGAACTAAAGTATTTGCATTAGCAGGTAAAATAAATAATGTTGGTCTTATTGAAGTACCAATGGGTATTACACTTCGTGAGATTATTTATGAAATTGGTGGTGGTGTTAAAGATGGTAAGAAATTTAAAGCGATACAAACTGGGGGTCCTTCAGGTGGTTGTTTAACCGAAAAACATTTAGATACTCCAATTGATTACGACAACCTTATTGCTGCTGGTTCTATGATGGGTTCAGGTGGTATGATTGTTATGGACGAAGACGATTGTATGGTTTCCATTGCTAAATATTATCTTGATTTTACAGTTGAAGAATCTTGTGGTAAATGTACTCCATGTCGTATCGGCAATAAACGTCTTTATGAAATATTAGACAAAATTACTCAGGGAAAAGGTACATTAGAAGATATTGATAAATTGAAAAATTTAAGTAATGTTATTAAGGATACTTCCTTATGTGGTCTTGGACAAACTTCTCCAAATCCAGTATTATCAACTTTAGATAATTTCTGGGATGAATATATAGAGCATGTAACTGTTAAAAAAT
>CAYRBL010000616.1:0-1539 GCA_964422385.1 uncultured Bacteroides sp. | reverse complement strand
AGAAATTGGCAAGAAGTGTAAGGGCTAAGCTGCCACCGATAGGTGGCTTATCTTGTAGTATAGGAATTTCAAAAATTTTACCAAAAACATTTTCCTGAAAATTTTTTAAATTTTTTTTAAAAACGTGGTTGTTAAATTGTGTCATTAGAAATTATTGACACTTGTGTAAAAATCTTCTCCTAAAATCTATCTCAAAATAGGCTAATTTTTTAAAATTATATTACCGTGGCGTGAAGCAACGGTTCGTCATATAGGCATCACCGAGACGTTGACAATAATTCATTGATCTTCACTAATAACAATGGTGGAGATAAACCGTAATAAACCTGCCTCAGACCCATACATTGATTACAGTTTGGACAAGATAGCGGATCTTTTTTAAAGTTTAACCAAATCATTAATCTCCAACTAACTACCTTAATTTTCTTTGGAATAATTTGGTTGATTGCCTTGTATACAATAGGTAATAGCAAGCCTCTCGTTCTGTTAGATAAAAAACCGTAGTACCTTATCATTCGGAAATAACGATCGGGTATATGCATAACTAAACTCGCTATAAACCGCAGCACAGGCATAGTTACGCGATCAATTGTATTGTTGTAGTGATCAAGAAATTTAAAAGTCACTTGCTTGCCGTCGTATTCTTCTATTCTTGCCTCGGAAATAGGGGGTCTTTTTATATAACGCCCTAAATAGTTTATGTTGCGTTTGTGATCATCCGATGGTTTTTGCAAATAAACATACCAACTGATTTCGTATAAACCGCTCATCCAGTTATTAAAATCGACGTCATTTTGATATTCGGACGGTAACTTCAAATTACTTAAGGCGTATTCCGAGCGAAATAATTCAAGAATCCTATGTTTCCACATTTTTTTAATAGGTTCTGCTGGAAAAAATAATTTACGCCAATTACCTTTGCTATCTATACCGCCGCAAGTAACCGATAAATGAATATGAACATTACGTTTTAAATCTCTACCGAAGGTATGTAAGGCGGTGAATATGCCGACCAAAAGCTTTTTCTTTGCGGCTATCTCTTTGATAATTCCAGCCGCAATAGCAGAAACTAATCCAAATAGATTACGATTAAGCCAAAATATCGGCCATAATGAGTCTGGCATCGTAAATGTAATATGCTGCCAACGTGTCTTTGGTAGAACATTAGTAGCTTTACTTATCCATTGATCCGTTTGCTTCTTGCCGCAACGAGAACAAAATCTACCTTTACAACTAAACGTCACAGATTTGGAGTGGTCGCATGTAGAACAGCCATAACTCTTAAATCCTAAATATTTTGTTCCGCACAATATAACTTTAGTAACGTTGAAGATAATGCCGCACCTTAGCTCGCCACATTTTTCAGTGAAATCGACGCCAATTATCCCGATCAAGAAAAATATGTTTTATAGAAATTCCTTTGCCGATTATTTCCATCTTTTATTCTGATTATTTGTAATGACTTGCATATTACCGTTGATAACAGAAATTGGCAAGAAGTGTAAGGGCTAAGCTGCCACCGATAGGTGGCTTATCTTG
>CAYRBL010000615.1:0-1554 GCA_964422385.1 uncultured Bacteroides sp. | reverse complement strand
AAGGATATAGATTTTTCTAGGTTTTGTTAAAAAAAAGGTCATTTGACCGTTAAATCAAATGACCTCATTAAAAAATGCAATACCTGCTTTTGAATTTATTTGCTTTTCAACTTCTTTGTCATATATCCAATACCTGAGGCAGCTAATAGCAGACTCATGCCACCATCAAAAGGAACAATTGGTGAACCATCACCCGCAGGAGCGGCACCTACACCTGGACCTCCTATACCCGGATCATCGGCAGGAGTTTGTGCAATTACCATTGTACCTACAAAGAAAGTAAGTAGAATAACCAAAGCTGATTTAACTACAAAACATTTAAAGACTCTCATTTTAATCATTTTAAAGAGGAGAAAAGTTTGAAGGGAAGGGAAACCTCCCCTCCAAGTTATTTTAATTAATTTACTGTAAGCGTTGAAGAAGATAATAATTGTTTACTATCGACTGAACGTATTGATACATTATAAACTCCCGCAGCAATCACTTGCTTGATAGTTACAGCATGTGTTGCGATTCCTCCTGCATGTGAAATAGTAGCTCCCGCCACTTTTTGTCCTAATGCATTTGTGATACTTACCACATAATTTCCTGCAATTGCATTATTCAACTGAACATTCAGGGTCTTTCCTACTAATGGGTTAGGGTACAAGTTGTAAGTTGTAAGTTCTAAGTTATAAGTAACCTTAGCGATATTACTATAGTTTATACTTCCATCGGTGCTTAGAGCCTTGATACGATAGTAATTCGTAGCAGCAGTTGCACTGTTATCAGTAGCAGAATAACTAGCAGTTGCGGTATTCTTAGCAGCCACCTCTCCTATCTTAGTGAAGCTTGTACAATCTGTTGATTTTTCAACAGCAAAAGACGATACCCCATTTTCTCCGACAGTATTCCATTTAATAGTAGCGATTGTTCCATTTGCGGTGGCTGATGCTACAATACTATTAACAGCTAAAGTAGTTGGCTTAAAGACAATGCTGAACCTGTTCAGATAACTAGCCGTTGTTTTTGTATCCACTGCGAAATCAATCGTATCAATAGCAGTAGCAAGTGCAACTGAAGTGTTTTTGTAAGTATCTTGAAGATATGCCGACACCCCATTTCCTGTGAATTGACTTGCATCAATGACTAATTTGTAAGATGTTGTACTCATCTGAGCAAGACCAATTGGCAATACATCAGATTTAGTAGCAGGTAACCTGCCATCGATACTTAGGTTCTTACCGCCTTCAATGATTGATAAATTATCAGAGGCATTGCTCATCTTAGCAGCATCTTCTATTCCAATATTGTTGCTGAATTTAGTACCGAAGACTATATAAGCACCATCCATCTTCAAATAAGTACCTCCAGACTGCTTCAACAAATTAACACCCAAGTTACTATTTGTAGTCGATGCCCCAAATATGGAAGTTCTAGAGGCAGATAATATTGATTTATCTTGTTCAGTAATTGTTAACACAGGAGCACCTAAAGAGGTATCCTTAATTAAGAACCCTTGAAGATCGGAAGAGCGTCGTGTAGGGAAAGAGTGTTCAGAGCCGTCGAGATCTC
>CAYRBL010000614.1:0-1572 GCA_964422385.1 uncultured Bacteroides sp. | reverse complement strand
AATCAAAGTAGACAATATTTACAGAGTATATCTTTTTAATTTGAGAATATTGCATGCCTTCACTCATATTTTCAATCAATGATATTTCATTAACAAATATTCTTTTTAGTATATAATCATGTTTTCTGTCAACTTGAACTACAATAATTATTAGTTCGTCTTTTATATTCTTAACAAGTATTTCAACCCGATTAAACCTTGCATATTTATTTTTCTTTATAATCTCGCTATCATATATTTCTTGTATAAAAATATCTTCAACCAACAATTCGCTCAAAAAACCTTCAAGAATAACAAAGTTAGCTTTGTTTCTTAGAAGTTCTCTTATGGCAAAATCAAAACTAATAAGATTTTTCATTGCTTTAAAATTTATTTTTGATTTATAATTTTAATTCAATAATAAGATCCTCAATCTGTAATTTTGTGAGTTTTGTATATTTAATTATTTTATCAACAGGCTCATTTTCTAATATCATTTCTTTTGCCATTTCAAAAGCTCTTTTATCACTTCCTTCCACCTTCCCAATTTCAATTCCTTCTTCTTTTCCATCCATCCTACCATCAGTATAATTAGACACAATCAAACTCGATTCGTATCTTTGTTGTTCTATATAGTAGTCGTATTCCTTACGTTCAGCATCACTCAACTTTAATACATTAAGTTGTTCTCTGGCTTCAATAAGTCCTTTGGCTTTAAAACTATCTTTTATTTCTTCATTCTTTAAGAAATAGATCCATTCGTCAAGCGTATTTTTCGCAATATCATCAAAGCGGTTCACTTTTATAACATAATATTCAGGATACAACTTACTAACAATTTCGGTATGATATATTTCTTCCTGCTTTGGAGTTAATTTTAAAATGTCTTTTTTGTTAACCCCAACAAAATTTGTAGTGCCATGATATATGTAATCCTCCCCCTGTCCTAAATCAAAGTAGACAATATTTACAGAGTATATCTTTTTAATTTGAGAATATTGCATACCTTCACTCATATTTTCAATCAATAGTTTCGAAGTGCCAAATAAAATCCTAAGCAAATAATCATGTTCTTTGTCATTTTGTACTTCTATAATAATAAGTTCTCCTTTTAGATTTTTAACAAGTAAGTCAACACGGTTAAATTTATTATACTTATTATCTTTATTGCTTTCACTTTCTAATATTTCCTGTATAAAAATATCCTCACCTAACAATTCACTCAAAAAACCTTCAAGAATGACAAAGTTAACTTTGTTTCTTAAAAGTCTTTTCACTGCCCAGTCAAATCTAATAAGATTTTTCATTGTTTTTTAAATTTATTTTTGATTTATAATTGTAATAATAATTTTAATTTTATTTTTTTTACAAAAGTACTAAAATTAAACCACTATTAGAATCATTTATTTATTTATTTATTTTAAAATAATCATCTAAATCTTTAAAATGAATAAACCATAAAAAAAACAACCCCACTAAATATATAATGAGATTATTATTTTTATTCTTGTTTTTTTTAAATTATTGACTTAGAGGTAAGGTTTTATCTATTACTCCCTATTATCGCTTTAATTCGGCACAATTCCCACTTTA
>CAYRBL010000613.1:0-1595 GCA_964422385.1 uncultured Bacteroides sp. | reverse complement strand
TTCTTCAACATCTGCTTGCGTAGGTATCATTGATTTACCTTTAAAATCCTTTTCATTAGATACGTTTATACCTATAAATGATGGTAACGTGCGTGTTAATAAAGATATTGCGCCTTGTTGTTCAATTCCTTTTGATATATCACCAACAGACATAGGTGTTACCATACTTTTTGCCGATTCTGCGTAATCAAAAGGTTCGTTGCTGTAAGTTTTATTTAAAGCTAAACTATAAGCCTCTCCTGCAAGTGGAGTAAATTTACCTCTCATAAATTGTCCAAATTCCCCTACTATCTTATGTTTACCTGTACCATACAATTCTTCAACCCCTCTTGGAGTGGTTTTTTTACCTGTAGCAATCATAGCAACCATTCTTATATATGGAGTATATCTACCCCAAACACGATACCTGTTACCACCTTTTGTATATTGTATTGTTCCAAATGTAACACTTGTAGGGTCATTATCTACATCAGCCCCATTCATTGCAGCTATAGCCATTATTGAAGCCCCTACACCAATAGCTCTTGCTGTTTGTTCTATAGCATATCTTCTCGGAGAGTTCATCTCAGACTTTAAAGAACCTTTAAGGTCTTTAATATCCCATTTACCACCTGTCATTGATGTGTAATAACCCTTATTACCAGCTAATCTTGCTACATCGCTTAATCCTAAAACATTTAAACTTGAAGCAATTAGTTTTGGTGACCAAATAATTGGTGACATTAAATCTGCTGCTCCTGCTATTTTAGATGGAAGTTTTGCCCGACCTGTCACGTTATTAACAACAGTTGCTATATCTTTAAATTCTTGTGGATGTGTTTCAAAAGTTTTTCCTTGTTTCATTAATTCAGCAGCTTCTGTTAAAAACACATACTCTCTTAAATGATTACCCAAACTTGTGAACATTCTTTCAAATGGGGCTAATGTATATTTATTTACATTAAAAGTTTTTCCTTTTATTGTAATACTCTTTTTTAATAAGTTATTATCAAAAGTTTCTTCATGTTCAGCGTTCATTAAAGATGCAGGGTCTAATATCTCTAATCCACTTTTGTGTATTAAGTTCCAATTTTCACTATTATGAACTCTTGCAATTTCTCTGTTAAACCTACTTTCAGAAAACGCATCTAAAATATGCTCTTTAAAAGCCTTAGTTCCCTCTTTTGGGTTACCAATCATTGCTAATCCTGCCTGAACAAATGCAAACGAATCATCTAAACCTGCTTTAATAGCCCTCGATGTCGCTATTAATGCTTTTGTTGTACTTACTCCATTTTGTAAGCTCCACCATTTAATCTTAGACATCTCGTCATTATGTCTATCTATTTCAAGTTTTCTTGAAGCCTCTTCTTTTTTATGTAATGAATCTAATGCCTTTTTATAAAGCTCAGGGTATTTTTTTCTAAAATCAGGGTTATCAAGTGGAGAAACTCTTTTTTCTGAAATGTATTCTTTATTTTTAATTCTCTCTTCAACTCTTTTTGTTGCTGTTTCGTTACGTTTAATAATATCAGACAACTTCATTATATCAGAATCTTTTATTTGTTTCCTAGATCGGAAGAGCACACGTCTGAACTCCAGTCACCTGAAGCTAT
>CAYRBL010000612.1:0-1602 GCA_964422385.1 uncultured Bacteroides sp. | reverse complement strand
ACACTACACTTAGCATATCTAATACAACATTTACTAATTGTAATGCAAATGATGGCGCAGGTGTTTATCAAAACGACGGAACACTCTTGCTTTCTCATTGTAATTTTACATCAAATATAGCCGCATTTAATGGAGCAGGAGCTTATTTAAAAACAAATACAACTATTGACACTTGTACTTTTACTTCAAATACTGGTGTTATAGGTGGGGCAGTTTATCAACTGTCGGGTACTACAGTAAATACAGGAAGTACTTTTACAAATAACACCGGATATTGGGGTGGTGGATTATATAATGATGGGGGCACACATACAAATAATAATGTAAGCTATACATCAAATACTGCTGCAACTTCAGGTTCGGCAGCTGGTGCAGTTTGGGTAGGTGATGGTACTGTAAACCTTAATAATTGTAACCTTATTAGCAATACTTCTGTTAATTATGGGGGAGGTATTTTTGTTGATAAAACAACTGCAACTTTAAATATTAATGCATGTAATATTAAATCAAACACTGTTTCGGCAGGTTTTGGTGGTGGTATTTATGTTAGTAATGGTACTGTAAAAATCAGGAATAATTCTGTATTAAGATATAATACTTCTTTAAATAATCCTTCAGGTGATGGTGGTGCTATTTATATTATGAGTGGCAACCTAACTATTGATACAAGTTATATTACTAATAATACAGCTTACAGATCAGGAGGAGGTATATATGCCTACAATACTGATGCTTTCATAACTGCTACAGGAGATTCAATTTCTAACAACAGTACTCAAACAAATGTTGGAGGAGGTATATATATATATAATTCAAATGCTAGCTTTACAAGTGATATTATTACTGGAAATACTAACATACATAAAGGTGCAGGTATTTGTATATGGGCTCCTTCATCAACTATCCAAATTCAATCATGTGCTTTTGCAGCAAATATTACAAGAAATAATGTTGGTGATAATAATTATGGAGGTGCTTTATTTATAAATAGTGGAACTGTTAATATATCCAATTCAAGCTTTACAGCAAATAAAGCAACAAATACAAGTAGCAGCAGAACTCAAAAAGGTGGCGCTATATATCTATATTCAGGAACACTAACAAATACTAACAATACTTTCACATCAAATGTAGCAAGTAATACTAGGAGTTTAGGTGGTGCTATCTTTAACGATATTGGTACAATGTATAATTATAATTGTTCTTTTACAACTGATACAGCAGGTAAAAGTGGTGGTGCCATTTATAACAATGCAGCTACAGCTGTTACCACAGACTCTAATTGTACATTTACTTCTAATTATGCAGCTACTTTTGGAGGAGCAATCTTTCAATTTGCAGGTACTGTAAATAATGCTTATTGTACATTTACTACTAATAAAACAGCTTTAACTGTAAACTGTGCTGGTGGAGCAATGTATCAAACAGCAAACACTTTTAATACCAGAGCCTGTACCTTTACAGGAAATCAATCATATTATTCAGCTGCTATACATGTAAGTTCGGGAACAGCTAATGTAATCAACTGTTTATTATATTCCAATTCGTCTACAAACCATGGAGGAGCAATAGGTACCGAGTTAGCTGGAGCAACTCTTAATT
>CAYRBL010000611.1:0-1612 GCA_964422385.1 uncultured Bacteroides sp. | reverse complement strand
ATTAACTACTGTAAACCCAACCGGAACGCCTTATACATTTACTGTTACGGGGAAATCAATTCCTACTATTGGTTCTACAAATTACTATGTTGTGGAGCATAAAGGTGCCGTTGAATCGCCAACTACAACTTGGGCTGGAACTTATAGCACAGACTGGACAGATTACCGTAACTGGGATAATGGAGTTCCTGATACAGGGGATTCTGTTGTAATCGCAACTGCTGCTAGACAGCCAATAATTGCTTCTTCTCTTAGTATTAATAGTTTAAATATTCATTCAGGAGCAACCTTGACAATTACTAATGGTTCTACTTTGAGTGTACCTACTGCTGTCATTAATAATGGAACCTTAAAAGGAGGAACATTATTATTAAATGGTTCTTCAAATCAACGCCTTAGCGGTATTGGTGTAGTTGGTAATCTTACTTTGTCAAATTCTACAGGCGCTACAGTTACTTCAGGAAGTAACAACTTTGGAATTTTTGGTGTGCTTAATTTACAATCGGGGACTTTAACGACAAATGGTAATCTCACATTAAAATCACTTAGTATCTCTAACAGCGGTATCCTTGCTCCTTATGGAATAAATGGAAATTTAGGTAGTATTTCTGGCAATGTAACTGTAGAAAGATTTATTCCTAAAGGTTTCCGTGCTTATAGAGATGTGAGTGCAGGAGGTGTTTATAATGTTTCAAATACATTATTCAATACATGGCAAGAAAGTGGTAGTTATTCCAATAATGGATATGGTATGTTTATTACAGGTATTCTTGATACAATTGTAAAACATAATTCTGTAGATGGAACAACTGGCCTCGATCATTCATTAACTGGAAGTCCTTCAGCATTCTACTATAAGGCAGGATGGGATACAGTGAGGAATACAAGGAATGAATTATTGAATCCTTATCAATCCTATCGTGTATTAGTTAGAGGAGATAGAAGTTTTGATTTGGACACAACTCCAATTACTGCGATTGCTGGACCATTAGTATTGGCAATGAAGAACTCAACTGCTTTGAGAGCTACTGGTAGTTTGATTACAGGTAATGTGGTCTATAGCAGAACAGGTATAACAAACTCAGTTACAGGATCTACCTATAACAGTGCGTCTTATGGCTTGAATCCTGCCGCTAACAGCTATACTTATGTGGCTAATCCGTATGCATGTCCGATTGATTTCAAGAGTATCTATACCAATAATAGATTAGTAAACATACAGCCTTATTATTACTATCTAGATCCTACAATAGGTTCTACAGGTGCATGGGTGGTTTATAATGCAGAAAGTAATGCATCAACTAAGTGGGGAACAAATAGCAATGGTGAATTCATTCAAGCTGGTCAAGGCTTCTTGATAAAGGATACATCTTTGGGAGCACCTATTATGACAATTACTGAGGCAGATAAATCAATTCTTTCTATCGCTAAAACAGGGGTATTTGGTGCTACTACTACAAATAGTGGTTTGTCCATCAATTTGATGAAAAAATCAGGATCAAGTTATCTGAAGATGGATGCTGCTGTGGCAGTTTTTGGTAACAAATTCAGTAATGGAATCGGAAGAGAAGATGCGGGCAAAATGAGTAATTCAACTGATAACTTGGCAATT
>CAYRBL010000610.1:0-1621 GCA_964422385.1 uncultured Bacteroides sp. | reverse complement strand
CTTTTCAGATGGCTGTCTTAAAAAAAATGCCAATACTTTATCTCGTTCAGGACAACGAATGGGACATATCTGCGAATGCAAAAGAGATTCGTGCTCAGGATGCTACTGAATATGCAAAAGGCTTCAAAGGATTGGAAACACGTACCATTGATGGCACTGATTTTGAAAAATCATACAATACAATTAAAGAAGTAATATCAATGATTCGTAAAGAGCGCCGACCTTTTTTAATCCATGCAAAGGTTCCGTTGCTCAATCATCATACATCAGGCGTAAGGAAAGAATGGTATAGAGATGATTTGGAAGAAGCTCAAAAACGTGATCCTTTTCCTAAACTTCGCAATCAAATGTTGGTTGTAGGTTTTGATACTAAAGAATTACACGACATAGAAAATCGTGCAAAACAAAAAGTAGTAGAAGATTATCAGAAAGCTGTTGCTGCTGAAGATCCTCGCCCTGAAGATTTATTTAATTTTGATTTTGTTCCAACATCAGTAACTGAAGAAAAAGGAGAACGTGAGCCAAAAGGGAAAGAAAAAACGGTGATGGTTGACTCGGCTTTATTTGCAATTCGCGAGCTGATGGCAAAACATCCGGAATGTCTGCTTTACGGTCAGGATGTGGGAGGCAGACTTGGTGGCGTATTTCGCGAAGCAGCAACTTTAGCACAAACCTATGGC
Source organism: uncultured Bacteroides sp. (assembly GCA_964422385.1). GTDB lineage: Bacteria > Bacteroidota > Bacteroidia > Bacteroidales > JACABE01 > JBAXLO01. The sequence continues at coordinate 941 of CAYRBL010000610.1, read as the reverse complement.
GACCATCGTGTATTTAATACACCAATTCAGGAAGCATTTATTATCGGAAGTACTGTTGGAATGAGTGCTGCAGGCTGCCGGCCAATTGTTGAAGTTCAGTTCGCAGATTATATCTGGCCGGGATTAAATCAGTTGTTTACCGAAGTAAGTCGCTCGTGTTATTTATCTAATGGTAAATGGCCCGTAAGCGCTATAATACGTGTGCCTATTGGCGCCTATGGCAGCGGAGGTCCTTATCATTCTTCGTCTGTAGAAAGTATTTTAGCTAATATAAGAGGTATTAAAATATGTTATCCTTCCACAGGCGCTGATTTAAAGGGGCTTATGAAAGCTGCATATTACGACCCTAATCCTGTAATTATGCTCGAGCACAAAGGGTTATACTGGAGTAAAATAAAAGGTACCGAAGATGCACGAACCATTGAGCCCGATGAAAATTATATTATTCCTTTAGGTAAAGCTAGAATTGTGCAGGAAGCATCAACCAACGATAATAAATCTACAATAACAATAATTACCTATGGAATGGGCGTGTATTGGGCAAAGAATGCTTCCAAAGATTTCCCGAACCAAGTAGAAATAATAGATTTACGCACTATAAATCCACTGGATGAAGAAACAATTTTAGCTTCCGTAAAAAAACATGGCAAATGTATGGTACTTACCGAAGAGCCTTATAACAATGGCTTCGCGCAAGCATTATCCGGTCGTATTTCTAAGTTTTGTTTTGAATATCTCGATGCTCCGGTTGAAGTTATAGGTGCTGAAAATTTACCTGCTATTCCTTTAAATTCTACTTTGGAAGCCACTATGTTGCCGAATGCAGCCAAGGTCTCTAAAGCTATTGGTGACTTATTGAATTACTAAAACCAAACGGTTTCTTCAAATCCTATAAACACACCGTCATAACTACCTTCCTCTAACCTTTCCAGTACGAAGGC
>CAYRBL010000609.1:0-1622 GCA_964422385.1 uncultured Bacteroides sp. | reverse complement strand
GACTGGAGTTCAGACGTGTGCTCTTCCGATCTTGCATCAATAGTTAGGCCTTTATCAATAGTTAATTCACTTAACAAAGTTATTGTTTGGCCATTTAAAGAATTATCAAAAGTAATAACTCCATTATCGCATGCATCTGCAATTGCCTGACGTAAAGATCCTGCACCAGCATCGTTATTATTTAATACTGTAATGGTATTAAAGCATGATTGAAGGGTAGTAAATGTTAAATCACTACCATCAGTAGTTCCTGCTGTATTTACACCTTTTACTCTAAAATGATATGTTGTGTTCTGAGATAATCCTGTAAGTGCACCGCTAACTGATGTAGCAGAAGTACCAGTAACAGGACTTTGTGCTGCTGTAACAGAAGCTCCATAACTTATTGTTGTGCCATATTCAAATGTTACTACTGAACTTGCATTATTTGCATTTACAGTTCCATTTAGAGTTGCAGAACTAGCTGTTATTGAAGATGCAGCTACTGTAGTTGCTGTTGGTACTATTGCAGTTGTAGTAAAAGTCATATCAGCACCAATTGGTCCAATAGATGATTTAGCACTACCATTGAAAGTTCCAAGTACTCGAAAATGATAAGTAGTATTTGGAGTAAGCCCATTTATTGCTAAACTAACTGCTGTTCCATTTGTAAATGAATATAAATAACCAGGTGTAGCAGCTACTTGACCACTTCCATAAGCTAATGTTGTTCCATATTCAAAATATACTGTACAAGTATAACTTGCCGCTAAAGCTATAGTTCCATTTAAAGTTGCAGTTGTTGATGTGATTGAAGACGCTGCATTAGTTGTTGCAATATTTTGTATAGTTAATGGTGATGGAAAAACATTATTTATATTATCGGGTATTCCTTTATTAATTGTCCCTCCATTTATAACATTATTATTGTTTGATGAAAACACTTTTGAGTTAATATTACTTATTGTAACAATAAGTAATAAACTGATTACAACTTTTAAAAAATAATTCTTTCTCATAAATCAATTTATTAATTTGCCTACTCTTTTACAGGTTTTCGGCATAGTCCTTTTAATTAAGATGCAAATATACAGTTTTATTTTTAATTATAGACCCTCTCTTTGTTTAAGATATAATAATTATTTGTTAATTTATTGTTAAAATATATTAACATTTGGCGTTTAAAGATAGCTTAAAGGAAATTTGCAGTTTAGACTATTAGTTTTTTTTATTTATAAATTATGTTTTTTTTTAAATGTTGTTACTATAAAAACCTTAGTAAAAGTTAATAATTTGTTAATACGAATTAACAATTAAGATATAAAAAATAACAAATTATTTAATGTATATTTACAATGTATATACTATCTTTGTAATTAAATAATAAAATAAGTGAAATCAAATTATGTAATATAAATTATTAAGGCTAAACAAGTGTCAAAAAAACACAAATAGTTCCGAAATGGGACGATATTTAATGATGAATAAATAGAATAGTGCTGTTTATCTGTGCATTAATTCGATGGTATTGAATATGAATATAATTTAGCAGTAAAAAAATAATTTAAAAATAATTAAATAAATCATACGCCATGAAAACAAAAAACATTTTAATTGGACTCTTTATCTTAACAATAGGATTT
>CAYRBL010000608.1:0-1627 GCA_964422385.1 uncultured Bacteroides sp. | reverse complement strand
AGAATAAGTGTTACAGCTGTAAGCACTAATTCATGTCGCATCAATAAAAAACTTTCTAAATTCATATTGTCAGTTATATATGCCTACTATTTATTTTTTTATTAATTAACCAGGAATTATCATTGAAATTTTGTCAATGATAGGTTTTAAACTATCGCCAATCATATCAGACAACCATAATGGCGCCAAACCTATACCTGCAATTGCTAATACAAGTGTAATTGTAGATAATCTTTCGAACCATTTAGCATCTTTTAATTCCAAATAATGATCATTCTTTATCGGACCTAATAATAATGCACCAACTACTCGAAGAATATATACCGCTGTAATAACAATAGAAGAAACTGCCATGATAGTAACTACAGTATAGAATAGATGATTTGGATGTGAAGCAGCAGTATTTTGGAAAGCACCAAAGAATACTGTCATTTCAGCAACAAAACCACTTAAACCAGGTAAACCTAAAGAAGCCAAACCTGCAATAACATAAACTACACCTAAGAAAGGAAGTACTTTCATCAAACCACCCATTTCGTTAATCATACGAGTGTGTGTACGGCCATAAATCATACCAATTAAGGCGAAGAAAAGGGCTGTCATCAAACCATGAGAAATCATTTGAAGAACTGCACCGTCCATAGCTGTTTTATTCATCATCAACACTGCAAATAAAACCAAACCACAGTGACTAACTGAAGAGTAAGCATTGATGTATTTTAAATCTTTTTGTACAATAGCACCAAAAGCACCATATACAACACTGGTAGCAGTAAGTATGATGAATATCCATGATAATTCGTGAGCAGCTTCAGGTAATAAGAAGATTGCAACTCTGAAAGCACCATAACCTCCTAATTTCATAAGTACACCAGCATGTAACATTGATACAGCAGTTGGAGCTGAAGCATGACCATCAGGTGACCAAGTATGGAATGGGAATAAAGCACCTAATACACCAAAACCAACAAATGTCATAGGGAAGAACATACGTTGAGCTTCGATAGGAATATGAACTTTTGCAATTTCTAAGATATTAAATGTTAAAGGACCTCCATTTGGAGCTGAGTTAACATATATACCAAGTAAACCTACCATTAATAAAGCAGAACCGCCCATTAACATTAAAGTAAGTTTCATTGCTGAATACTCTTTTGGACCTGTACCCCAGATACCGATTAATAAATACATCGGGATAACCGCAACTTCGTAAAATAAAAACATAGTAAATATGTCTAAAGAAATGAAGAAGCCAAAAACTCCGGATGCTAATAATATTAATGATATAAAAAATTCTTTTGGTAAATAACTTACTTCCCAAGAAGCAAAGATACCTGCAAATACTACAACAGCTGTAAGAGCAATCATAGCTACAGAAATACCATCAACACCTACAAAATAGTGTATATTTAAAGATTTATACCACATGTGATTTACCTGAAACAAGAAATCAGTAGTGTTTCCAGCTTTTCTTTCGGCAAGATATAAGAAAACAAGAACGGCAGCGAGTATTAATTGAACTCCCATACCAATAGCAGAAACGATTCTAACATGTTTGTTGTCTCTACACATTACGATACCTAAAACTGTAAGTACCGGAATTATTACAAAAAATGATAATATATCC
>CAYRBL010000607.1:0-1630 GCA_964422385.1 uncultured Bacteroides sp. | reverse complement strand
TCGGAACAGAGAATACATCCGAGTTCTGCAATCTTACGATATGCGTTCTTTTCATCTTTGGTCATAATTCCAAATGTCTGTAAACAACACCATCAGGCCATTGTTTGTCTGTTGATTTTTCCCATAATTCTATTAGCTTATCAGGATAAACAAGTATTGGGTCTTTGCCTGTAAAACAAAAAGCATAAATTAATGGCGCTTTTTCTGTTGAATACCATTGTTTGAAATAAGGCAACATATCAATTTCTTTTTCTTTAAAATTACCTGTGCCTTTTACATTTACTACAAATGTGCCTTTGGGTGTATTAACAATGTAATCAGGTATGTTTCTTAAAAATTTATTTAACTTAAAAAAGTTATCAACATTTTTATTTTTTTCATCGAAACCTATACGAGTTAATTTGTATTCTTTTTCAGCACAATAATATTCAAACAAAAACTCAGCAACATTATTGCTGGTTTGTCTTTCTTCGTATGTGTTTGACCCTGAATTTAAAATAGCCAAGATTTCCTCACCTGGTCATAAGTAGCAAACTCTAATTTAATAGTTTCTTCTGATAACTCATGGGCTAATTGTGTAGCTAATTCATAATCACATTTAAGCGTAGCGTTATGGTAAGACTTCATTAATCTTTGAAGTTTAAGGTAGTTTTCAGAATAGTCATTCATCGTGTCATTCTTTCTATGTTTCTATTACTGGCTTCTTGTGTACGCCATGCCTCAAAGCGCATTTCCGCAGCCCTTAATTGCCATTTAAGTGCTTCCGTCTGTTCCGTAGCGTTTCCAATTGCTTTGCATAAATCTTGGTAGTCTTGCGAGCGATAAGCCTCTCGTTCTTGAGCGCCCAAACTTTGTTCGTCTGTTTGCGCCATTTTAATCGCCTTAAGAGAACTTTTAAAAGTTTCAAGTTGCGCCAATTCCCCTTTAGCTTTGGCATATAAGGGCGCTGTCTTGAAGATAAAGTCAATCGCATCATTAGGGTCATATTCTTTCATTTGAGTGCCATCCAAAGTCCAATTTGGCTAAAACTATATCCCGCCCATATCATAGCGTTAGGTATAGACCCTTTTTTAAACTGAATAACTGCAACTATGCAATAAGAAAATCCTGTCATTGCAATTAATATTTTATCTAAAGCCATTTGTTTATTTCTCCCCTGTTGCCTTTTTCATATTGCGTATAAAAATCTTGAAGTAGCTTATCGTCAAGTTTATGTTTAGTAAGATAAAGTCTAAACTTGTTTAAACCCCATTCTTTACGCCATTTGCATAACTGTCTTACGCCACAGCGATGTTTAGCTTCCTCATACATTTTTGTTTAAGACTATCGTAAGAGTCATAACCAGTACCCAAAACTCCCAACTCTTTAGCTTTAGATTCAATACCTTCGTTAGAAAACATCCACTTTTTGTCAATTTTTTCTTTCTTGGGTTCTATTACTATTTCATCTTCAAATCTTTCGCCATTAAGCCAAGTGCTTGCATGGGGTATAAATTCTAACTCAGTTTCTTTTGCTTTCCAGTAGTCGCAATGTACGCTAATAGCTTTTGCAGCCATAAGTTGTTGTGCTTCTGTGAGTCGTTGCCAGGACTTTCGTGCAACTGCTTTATTAACTTTGCGTGGATAAATAG
>CAYRBL010000606.1:0-1631 GCA_964422385.1 uncultured Bacteroides sp. | reverse complement strand
AATATTCTTAATAAAAAAAACCAAGTTAACTATTACGAATTAAGAAATATTTTATTCGTATCTTTGTAAAAAAATAAACTCATATAAAAAAGAAGCAATGTTAACAACAACTATATCCGATTTTAGAACTAATGTTAAAAAATACCTTAATCAAGTATCAAAGAATTTTGAAACTTTGATTATTGCTAAAGGTAAAAATAGTGGAATCGTTATTATGTCTTTAGAAGAATACAATTCACTTAATTCAACACTTTACGAACTTTCGTCAAAAATAAATGAAAAGAGACTTGACAGTGCAATTGAGAAATTGAGCAAGAACAATTCATATACTAAAGAACTAATTGAAGAATGAAATACATCTTTGTTGATGAATCTTGGGAAGATTACCTTTATTGGCAAAAAACTGACAAGAAAATGCTTAAACGAATTAATGATTTGTTAAAAGACATTGCAAGAAATCCATTTATTGGAATAGGAAAACCAGAACCCCTTAAACATAAATATTATGGTTATTGGTCAAGACGAATTGATGAAAAACATAGATTAATATACAGCATTAGAGAAGATGAAATATTGATAGCAAAATGTAGATTTCATTATGACGTATAGTAATTTAATTTATTTTAAACAACTTGCTTTTTTATCAAATATAAAATATTAAAAAATTAAAATTATACTTTGCTATTTCCATTAGCAAAAAAATGTGTACCTTCGTAACCTTATTTAAACACGATTATTTTGCCTATAAAAAGCATTTTATTAAAATATTGGGGACACAGTAATTTCCGGCCTTTACAGGAGGAAATAATAAATTCTGTGTTGGAAGGTAAGGATACTCTTGCGTTGTTGCCTACCGGTGGCGGCAAGTCGATATGCTTTCAGGTGCCCGCTTTGCATTTGCCAGGAATTTGCGTGGTGATTACTCCATTGATTTCTTTAATGAAAGATCAGGTTGAGAATCTTAAAAAAAGAGGGATAAAAGCTGCAGCAATTTACTCTGGTATGCATCCAAACGAAATAGAGATAATACTTAATAATAGTGTTTATGGGGATTTAAAATTCTTATATGTTTCACCCGAACGACTGGAATCGGCTACTTTTAAAGAACATTTCAAAAAGATGAAACTAAATTTGATTGCCGTTGACGAAGCACATTGTGTGTCGCAATGGGGTTATGATTTCCGTCCGCCTTACCTTAAAATTGCTGAAATCCGTTCATTGGTTGGCAACGTTCCTTTGCTTGCTCTAACAGCTACTGCAACTCCGGAAGTAGTTGATGACATACAGGAAAAACTTAATTTTAAAAAGAAAAATCTTTTTCAATATAGTTTCGAAAGAAAGAATCTTACTTATTATGTTATTAAAAGTGAAGATAAATTTGCCCGTACACTTCGTATTATAAATAAAATGAATGGTTGCGGGATAATTTATGTAAGAAGTAGAAGAAAAACTGTTGAGATTGCCGATTTTCTTTCTAAAAACAGAGTCAGTTCTGCGTATTATCATGCAGGTTTAGATATAGCTACACGTACTCAGGCTCAGAATGCATGGATGAATGGACAGAAGAAAGTGATAGTGGCGACCAATGCTTTTGGGATGGGAATTGATAAGTCGAATGTACGCTTTGTGAT
>CAYRBL010000605.1:0-1634 GCA_964422385.1 uncultured Bacteroides sp. | reverse complement strand
ACAGGTTTAGACCTTTTAAAACGTTATCAAACGTCCTTAATTCATGTAATACTTGCTATCGTAAGGTAGTGGCAAACACCAATGTGTGTAGATAAATAAACCAGCAAATATTATTACACCAATCCATACTACAATATTGCAGCCATTACTTACTAATTTGAAAGTATTTGTATTGCTGTCTGGCTCAGGACTTAGTTCGCCACTGTTATACCACTTTGCAAAAGAGGTTAAACAATTGCTGAATCCTTTTTGTCCGGAGATGTAGTAAAAATTAAATTTCATACCTAGCGCAAACATTACAGTTGCCGCTATATAGTATAAAAGTTGAAATAAAAATAACTCGCTCATAATGTTAAATTAATTGTTACCTGATGCAAATATAATATCAAATACATTAAATAATACAAATATTTCTGTAAATATTTATATTTTGTGTACCCTCAATACTACAATACCATCATTTAAATATGACTTAATTAATTAAATAAATGTTATATATAGTAATAAAATCAAGTATTAGTTATCCGTAATAATGAAGTATTAGGTTGATTTTTTAAAGTAAACAGCCAATAAACTTTACGGTTATCTTTACTTATAAAAATACTAATACACTTAAAAAGATAGCATATATATAAAACGGTTTCCAGGAGAATAAATTGCAGAGGGTATAAGAAATATTTACGGGATGGTAGCTAAACAATAAATAAGGCTCTTTGTAATAATCATTACAAAGAGCCTTATTCTCTTATAAATAAATAACAATATTTGTTCAATACAGCTTTACCGGCAGTACTATATTAAAGTAATTCTGAGGCATTTTTAAACACTAAACCTTGTGCATCAGCAACAGCTTTATAAGTTACAAAACCTTCTAAAGTATTTACCCCTTTTAGTAAAGCAGCATTGTCAAGACAAGCTTTTTTATACCCTTTATTAGCAATCTGAACAGCATAAGGAACCGTTACATTGGTTAATGCCAAAGTAGAAGTACGTGGTACCGCACCAGGCATATTTGCAACTGCATAATGTATTACGCCATGCTTTTCGTAAGTTGGATTATCATGCGTAGTAATACGGTCTGTAGTTTCAAAAATACCTCCCTGATCTATTGCAATATCTACCACTACAGAACCTTTTTCCATAGAGCGAATCATGTCCTCTGTTACTAATCTTGGAGCCTTTGCTCCCGGTATTAAAACAGCACCAATAACTAAATCAGCATTTTTAACTTCATGTGCAATATTGTAAGGATTAGAAATCAGGGTAGAAACACTGTTTCCAAACAAATCGTCCAGTTGTGCCAGACGCTCCTGACTTAAATCTATAATGGTTACATCAGCACCCAATCCTATAGCAATTTTAGCAGCATTGGTACCAGCTACACCACCACCAATGATACATACCTTTCCTCTTTTTACACCAGGAACACCACCCAATAATATACCCTTTCCACCACGAGGTTTCTCCAGATATTGAGCTCCTATCTGAGCCGACATTCTACCTGCCACTTCGCTCATTGGAATCAATAATGGTAATGAACCATTAGCCAGCTGAACGGTTTCGTAAGCAATACCAATCACCTTTTTATCAACCAATGCTTTTTCATCGGCTATCAAATCACTCATTTGTTTGAG
>CAYRBL010000604.1:0-1637 GCA_964422385.1 uncultured Bacteroides sp. | reverse complement strand
ATTATTAAGATGGGATAATTGAAAAAAAGAATTAATTTTGACAACAATTTCTAATACAAATAGTCGTTAATAACAAAATGCGGAAACTAATAATCATACTTGTTTTTTTATATCTGAGCATAAGTACACTTATGGCCCAGAATGTCCGCATTAATGGTATAGCCTCGACAGCCGCAGGAAAAAAAATCCGCTTGTTTACATACTCAGATTATGTATCTGAACTCCCAAAAAAGCTTGATGAAGCTATAATTGATGCTTCGGGTAAGTTTGAATTAAAGACGAGTACAGGTGAAACATTTTTTGCCTGGATACAAATAGATAGATTTAAAACAGAAGTGTTTTTGGAGCCTAACAGCGAATATAACATTACTATTTTACCTTTCGATTTTAATACAGACGAAAAAGTGGGTCCTTTTTTAGATAAAAGAAGATTGCAACTTGAGTTTGTTAATCCCGATTCAACAGATATTAATCAGTTATTGTATAAGTTTAATGCAATATACAACGATTTTGTCATAAATAATTTTAATGATATTTATAAAAAAAGAGATAAGAAAAAACTTGACAGCTTAAATACTAAACTTACTGCAGCATTTGAGGAGGTAAACAATCCTTTTTTTCATAATTATATGCTTTATAAAATAGCAGAGATAGAGCAAGGTGCTAATTTGGCAGGCAGGAAAAAGATATTTGATAAATATGTAGACGAAAAACCTATACTATATATAAATATAGCGTATATGAATTTCTTTTCACAGTTTTATGAAAAGTTTTTCTTTAATGGTAATCATAAAATACGACTGAACGATTATAAACGCTTTGTTGACGAAACTAAAGATTATAAAAAGGTGTTGGATTCGCTGGGTCAGGATGTTTATGTAAGAAATGAAGTGATTAGAGAGCTCGTATTTTTGCAGGGGATGAAAGATCTTTATTATTTAAAGAAATATAATGAGCCTAACATAATAGAAATACTCACTAAGTTTTCGTTAAAAACAAAATTTAAAGAGCATAAACTTATAGCACAAAACTTAATTAAATCTTTTAATTTCTTAAACGAAGGCAAAGCTGCTCCTGATTTTAAGCTTCAGAATGTAAAAGGAAATACATTTACGTTGAATTCTTTTAAGGGTAAATATACATATTTATGCTTTTTTACTACCTGGTGTGGTGGCTGTATGCCAGAAGTAGAAGGCATGAGAGCGCTAAATGCGAAGTATGGAAAGGATGTAAATTTTGTGTGTATTTCGCTGGATAAAGAACTAATGACGCTGGATTTGTTTCTGCAAAAGAAAAAATACGATTGGTTTTTCCTTCATTATGGAGGAAATATAGAGTTGATAGAGAATTATGCAATTTCTACTTATCCCGTTTTTATGTTGCTCGACAAAGCCGGCAACATCGTTAAGAATCCTGCATTAAAACCAAGTGAAGATATCGAAAGCAGCTTTAAAGAATTATTTGCTCCCGAAGCTATTAATCAGGAGAAATAATACACCTGACTTAATAACCTATCTTTCTCTTGTTCCTTTTAAAATAATCTTCCATAACTAAAGTAATAGAAGGATATGTATTTAAAAGTGCATCCTTAATTTCGGCTTTCGACAACCATTTAGCCTCTGTAATGTCCTCGTTAG
>CAYRBL010000603.1:0-1647 GCA_964422385.1 uncultured Bacteroides sp. | reverse complement strand
GTAGCAAGTGGTATCAGGATCAAGTGCGAGAAAAAATGCATACAACCTATGCTTATGGCAATAGAGGCAGTTTACTTAGTATTTTGAGAACATTACAAATGTCAGAAGATCAGATTGATTACAAACCTATCTTAAACGCAATTCGTTTTATCAACGAATACTGGGATGAATCAGATCTAGCTTACTATATTAATATACCACCCTTGAGCGGAGTTATATCCCAGAACTGGTATAATATAACAGTTACAGTAGAAAAAGGTCAATTGCGGATAAACAAATATAATTATGAACTAGCCGTGCTAGAACAGCTTAAGGAATTTCTTGGTTTTAAAGCTATTTGGGTTGATAAAAGTTACCGTTACAGAGACCCCAATAAAGACTTACCAAAGGACTTTAGCCAAAAACGAGAAACATATTATGAATTACTAGGGTTACCGCTGCTTGCTAAGGAGTTTGTAGTAAAATTAAAGACTTCAACGGCAAATAACTTAGATGAATTAAATGCTAATATTCCTAATAATAAGCTTGTACAAATCAAAAAAAGTAAGGTTGGTAACAATATAAAAGTGACCCCTTCAGATCCGCAAGGCGAACCTGATAACATTGTTAAGCTACAGCAAGAAATAAACAATAAATACTCAAGCATACACTTAATTGATATTTTAAAAGAATGTGATTTAAGAATTAATTTTACCAAGACTCTTGAAACTATTGGAAAAGGCAGTAACCTCAATAGTTCTGATCTACAAAAAAGATTACTATTATGTATATTTGGTATCGGCAGCAACACTGGATTAAAAAGGATTAGTATCGCTAATGATGATGTTAATTATAGTGATTTACGCTACATAAAAAAACGCCATATTAATTCTGTAAACATTAGAAACGCTATTCGTATACTGGTGAATAATGTTCTAAAAATACGCGATCCTGAGGTTTGGGGAGAAGCTACTACAACGGTGGCATGCGATTCGACTCATTTGTTTGCTTGGGATCAAAATCTAATGAGCGAATGGCATTTTCGTTATAGAAAAAAAGGAGTAATGATTTATTGGCATGTTGATAAGAAATCATTGTGTATTTACTCACAGTTAAAAGATTGCAGCTCGTCAGAAGTAGGTAGCATGATAAAAGGCATTATTGATCATGATACAGACATGGATATGAATCGTGTATTTGTTGATACACATGGACAAAGTGTGATAGGTTTTGCTGTTAGTTATTTACTACATTTTGCCCTATATCCACGACTAAAGGCAATAAATAAGCAAAAATTATATTACGTTGATTCTGGAGACAAAAACAAATATAAAAATCTTGTAGAGATTCTAAAAGGAAGCATCAACTGGCAATTAATAGAAGATAATTACGATGAAATCGTAAAACATATGGTTGCCCTAAAACTAGGGATTGTTACACCATCCGTATTAATCAAAAGATTCAGTAATAATAACTATACTCATCCAGTGTATAAGGCATTGGTAGAACTGGGTAAAGCCAATAAAACTATATTCTTGTGTAAATATTTAGCTTCGGAAGAGTTGCGTATTGAGGTTAATGAAGGACTAAATGTTGTTGAACGCCTTAATAGTGTAATGGATTTTATTTTCTATGGTAAACTTGGTCAAATTGCAACGAACAATATTG
>CAYRBL010000602.1:0-1647 GCA_964422385.1 uncultured Bacteroides sp. | reverse complement strand
TTTAGTTATTTGCTTACTCACGGTGATTTCTACACTACTTTTGAAAATAATATGGTGGAAGCCGATTATCTAATAAAGCTTTGTATGAAGTCGTTGCCTGGTTTCAAAGTTATAACTGTTAATGGTCATTATTTCCACAATGCAGGAGCTTCTATTGTGCAGGAGTTGGCTTTTACACTTGCTTCGGCTAACGAATATTTATATAATTTAACTGTAAAAGGTACAAAGATAGATGTAGTTACACCTTTGTTTCAGTTTTCGTTTGCTGTAGGGTCTAATTATTTTATGGAGATTGCCAGAATTAGAGCTGCGCGCTTGCTTTGGGCAAAGATAGTAGAACAATATCAACCCGATAGCAATGAAGCTACACAGATATTTATCAATAATACAACTTCTAATTGGAATAAGACAGTTTATGATCCTTATGTAAATATGTTGCGTGCAACTACCGAAACTATGTCGGCTGCAATAGGTGGTGCTGATTCGATATGTGTGTCTCCGTTTGATGCTCCGTACAAGGATAGTGATGATTTTTCGGGTAGGATAGCACGTAATCAACAGATAATTCTTAAAGAAGAAGCTTATCTTGATAAAATAGTAGATGCATCGGCAGGTTCGTATTACATCGAAAATCTTACTGATTCGATAGCACAATATGCTTGGGATTTATTTAAAAAGGTAGAAGACTTAGGAGGTTTTGCTGAAGCTGTTAAGGCAGGTTTTATACAGGATGAAGTTGGCAAAACAGCTCAACAAAGAGATATGGATATTGCCAATCGTAAGCTTACAATTTTAGGAACCAATCAATATCCTAATCTATTAGAAAATATGCTTGATAAGATTCAGGGTAATGATGAAGATTATGATGATCAACCTTCGAAATATAAAAAATTAAATACCTATCGTGGTGCCGAAGCTTTTGAAGACCTGCGATTGGCTACAGAGATATATGTAGAAGAGGGCAATAAGAAACCATCTGTGTTTTTGTTTACTTATGGAAGTTTGGCAATGCGTAAGGCAAGAGCGACTTTTGCAACTAACTTTTTTGGATGTGCAGGATATGATATTATAGATAATGCAGGATTCAAAACAATAGAAGAAGGAGTAAAAGCTGCTGTTGCATCAAATGCTGAGGTGGTTGTTATTTGTAGTTCGGATGAGGAGTATGTTGAAATAATTCCTACAATAGCTAAGGGACTTAAAGATGGAATTGGTGAGGTAATAGTTACAGTTGCCGGATATCCAAAAGAGCATATCGAGAGTTTTCAAGCTGCAGGAGTGGATGATTTTATACATGTAAAATCTGATCTTATTGAAACGCTTTATGGCTATCAACAGGCTTTAGGTGTGATGTAAGCTGGGGAGAGTGCCTAAAGTGCCTAAAGTACTTACCTTGCCTACCGGCAGGCAGGAAGTGCCTAAAGTTGTAAGACAAAGAATTTTTTAATTAATAATAGTAAAATTCTTTCTTTATTAAATAAAGAATAGGGTTTTGGGAAATAATAATAATATGGAAGTTTTAGAGATTTTAAAATATGTATTACCTTCGTTGGTGGTGTTTGCTACTGCTTATTATCTTATTAAACAGTTTATAGAAAGTGAGCATAGGAATCGTTTAATAGAAATGAAGATGAATAATCAGGCGAC
>CAYRBL010000601.1:0-1650 GCA_964422385.1 uncultured Bacteroides sp. | reverse complement strand
TTGCCTTTAGTTGATATTGTACCGGTTTTAATTTCATAATAAAATTAATACCTTTAATACCGTTTGTATCTATATTAGTCTTAAAACGAGCATCCGAAGTAATAAAATTCTGTCCGCTACTACCTACATAAGTTACTGCACTATTGCCAAGGATAACTTTATTACTTGCATTTACAGTTGATCCACTACCTAATGCTGTTGCATTGATTAGATTATTAGAAGCAACATCTGAGAAATAACCAACAACAGTATTATTATCGCCTGTTGTATTAACTGACAACGCACGATAACCTATTGCAGTATTATAACTTCCGTAAGTGTTATTGTAAAAAGTATTACTTCCGATTGCAGTGTTAAAATCTCCACCATCATTAACTTTTAATGAGTAAGATCCAATTGCTGTATTATATCCACCAGAAGAATTTAATAATAAAGCCTGATCACCTATAGCTGTGTTAAATATTCCCGAATTATACAAAGGATTTGAATTACCTTTTAGTGCTTCATAACCGATAGCTGTATTATGTGTTTCCCTACCAAATGAAGTACTATCTGCATAATACATTGCATTATAACCTATAGCAGTACTTCTGCTATTTGCTTTATTTGAATATAATGACCAATTCCCAATTGCAATATTATAACTACCAAAAGAATTATTTCCTAAAGATGAATAACCACAAGAAGTATTTTGTGAGCCTGTTAAATTAAATGTTAGTGCATTTGTACCTATTGCAGTATTACTATTCCCCTCAGTATTATTACATAATGCTGCTGCACCAAAAGCACAATTCCACCATGCTATTGTATTATTTTTTAATGCTCCTAAACCAGAAGCTGTATTTCCACTTCCACTTGTATTTGAATATAAAGCCTGATCCCCAACAGCTGTATTATACTGTCCTGAATTATTAGAAGCGATAGTACTTCCTGCTAATGCTTCGTAACCTATTGCTGTGTTATAAGTTTCTCTGCCATTTGATCTGTTATCAGCATAAAACATTGCATTTACTCCTATAGCAGTACTTCTGCTATTTGCTACATTTTTATATAAAACTCCAGAACCAAATGCTATATTATTATTACCTGTTGTGTTCATGTATAATGCTTCTCTACCAAAACTACAATTATTGTTTCCAGTAGTATTTAATATTAAAGAACTAGTACCCACTGATGTATTTTCATAACCTATTGTATTATATAATAACGCATCGTTACCTAAAGCAACGTTACTATATCCGGTTGTATTAGCTGTGAGAGCTGAATAACCTATTGCTGTATTGTAACCGCCATCATTATTTGTCTGTAATGCATTGTAACCAACTGCAACATTTCTTTTTCCTGTTGTATTTAAATTTCCTGCTCTTAATCCATAAGATGTATTGTATTTTATAGGATCAATTGTTCCTGCTTTGATATTATTTACTCTAAAGTTTAAAGGTACATTGTCGGTAGTTCCTATAAAATTTAAAGAGTCGTTAGTGCCACTGTTACCAATTAGGCTCCATCCATTACCACTTCCACTACTAGCTGTTTGCCAACTAGCATTTCCTAAAGAATCTGAAGTAAGAACTTTCCCACTTCCTTGTGTTCCATCTACTATTCTAATTGCTCCACGAACATCAAGTTTTTGGGTTGGTGCACCGGTTC
>CAYRBL010000600.1:0-1652 GCA_964422385.1 uncultured Bacteroides sp. | reverse complement strand
TTGTTCCCGAATTCTGGGCTATCCAGTTTATTCCCCCATTTGTGGTTTTAAGTATAGTCCCTTCATTACCTACAGTATAACCAATAATTGAGTCGGTGAAATATATTGAATTTAAACTGTTTGTATTGCTTCCACTTTGATTTGTCCAACTTATTCCACCATTATTTGTTTTAATAATATAATCTAAACCTACAGTATAAACGGTTGAAGTATCGATGAAAAAAATAGAAGAAAAATAATTATTAATACCAGGTATTTGAGGATTCCAATTTGCACCTCCATTGGATGTCTTGAGAATAGGACTACTATAGCCACATACATATCCTGTATTATCTTTAAAATAAACAGATTTTAACATAGCTGTTACGCCTGAGTTTTGACTTGTCCAGCTTATTCCACTATTTGTTGTTTTTAATATAGTGCCGCCTCCACCAACTGCATAAGCCGTATTTAAATTTGTAAAAAAAACATCATATAAGTTTTGAGAAGTACCTGAATTAATTGGCAACCACTGTGCTTTTACAATATTCACTAAACACAATGCAAGCATTAAAATGAATAGCTTTTTCATTTTTTTTGCGTTTTAAATTTTCTGCAAGTCATCTGATGATTATCAAATTGTTAGTATTATCTTAGCATTTTTTCCGGCTTTACTAATAGGCTTGTTGTGGAGTTAATAAATGGAAAAACAATTACTATTTATTTTCTCTTTGCAATACTTCTTATTTCTTTTTCAATATAAATCTTATATAAATCATCTGTAGAAAGCACTTTTGAATATCCTTTCTTTTTTAAGCCATTAAGCAATCTTTTATCTCCCGTCCACAAACTGGAATGTAAATGATTTGATAATGCTACAAACAAACTATCTTCTTCATCAATATCAGACACTAATTGGAATGCTTTTTCTATATCTTTATCTGAAATCAGGATATCATCTACAAATCTTATCTTGCTTACAATTAGCTGATAAATTTCAAGAAACTGTGTTTCATTATATCCTGTAATCTTTATAATTTTCTTTTGGTGCTCAGTAATTTCTTGCTTTAGCTGGGCAACTGTATAATAATCAAAATGTTTAGAGCCATTTAAAATGAGTTGTCCAATCTTGCTTTGAGTGTTTAGTATTGCGCTAAACACAATATTAGTATCAACAACAATTCTCATTTTAATTTTCTTTTTGCTTTAATCTTTGTCCAAATTGATTTATTAACAGTAATCGAAATAGCATCAACATCAGATTGTTTAGCTTTTGACGAAGCCGACAATTCCTTGTATTTTAAATAATCCAACATATTTTGAAGCTCAGAGAGATCAACGGATAAAGGTAATCTTACTAAAATTTCAGTACTTGTTCTTTCGAGTATCATTTTTTATATTATTTTTGATTCTGAAAAATTCATGCTTTAAGCATAATACATATAGTATTTTGATTAACAAAAGTAATACTTTTTATACCAATATAAAAGAAATACCTTAATAATCACAAGTCATCTGATGACTAATTGAAATGCAATTGTTTATAGACTACTCTATTTTTAGTCATCTGATGACGAAAAAGAAACTCATTCCTTAATTTTACTTTTAATATCAAACTCCATTAGCGATTGTCCATGTCTTACATACAAGCATCCGTTTTTGATGGCCGGATG
>CAYRBL010000599.1:0-1656 GCA_964422385.1 uncultured Bacteroides sp. | reverse complement strand
TAAATCACCAAATCACTAAATTAATATTCTTGCCAACAAAAGTAAATTATTGTTGTTATTAAAGACATAACGTAACTTTGCTTTCCTCCCTTTTCACTTAAAAGAGGACTAGGTTGGGGTGAGGTAAAAAACACATAAATATGGACCTTCGATTAAACTCAGAACACGAAATGATAAGGCAAACCGTTAGGGATTTTGCTGAACGTGAAATAAAACCTTTGGCTCACGACCTGGACGAAAAGGGAGAATTCTCTATTGAACTTACCAAAAAAATGGGAGAACTTGGACTCTTTGGTATGTATCTTCCCGAAAAGTACGGTGGACAAGGTTTGGATGTGCTTTCGTACATTATTGCTGTGGAAGAAATAGCCAGAGTAGATAGTTCGCAGGCTGCTACTTTAGCTGCTCATAACTCTTTGGGCATTGGTCCTATTTATTATTATGGAACCGAAGAACAGAAGATGAAATATCTTCCTAAATTATGTACTGGTGATAATCTTTGGGCCTTTGGATTAACTGAACCTGATGCAGGTTCCGATTCGAGAGGTACCAAAACTAAAGCTGTTTTGAAAGATGGCAAATGGAACATCGATGGTTCAAAAATATTTATTACAAATGGAGCTTCTGATGTGGCTTGTGGTGCTACTGTGCAGGCTGTGACCGACACTAAAGGTGATGAAAAGATATTTACAACTATACTTGTCGACCGAGGCACACCAGGTTACAAACCAGTAGCTATGCACGACAAAATGATGTGGAGAGCATCGGATACAGCTGCTTTATATTTCGACAATTGTCAGGTGCCCGAAGAAAATCTTTTAGGACAAGTAGGACAAGGATCAAAAATAATGCTTAGCACCTTAGATAATGGCAGACTCTCGATTGCAGCTATGGGTTTAGGGCTTGCACAAGGTGCATTTGAAATGGCTTTGGAGTATGCAAAACAACGCAAACAATTTGGAAAGCCTTTAACTAAAATGCAGGTAATAGCATTTAAACTTGCCGATATGGCAACCAAGATTGAATTGGCACGTAACTTATTATACAAAGCTTGCTGGCTAAAAGATAACCATCTTCCTTTTGCAAAAGAGGCAGCAATGTCGAAGCTTTACTGTGCCGAAATAGCCAAGCAAGTAGCCGACGAAGCTGTTCAGATACACGGTGGTTATGGTTTGATGAAAGATTATCCTATCGAGCGTTTTTACCGCGATCAAAGATTACTTCAAATTGGAGAAGGCACGTCGGAGATACAACGCTTGGTTATTTCAAGATATATCGGCTGCTAAAACAACATCTAAAATATTTATAAAAAACCTAATATCGTATGTGCGGTATTAGGTTTTTTTTTGTTTATAATATTATTCAATTTCCAGTGCAAACTTACGATAATATTTTATTTAAAAATCTTTTTTGCATAAAAAATATGAAATATGATAGCTAAAAAAGGTGTTTTTAGAATATGGTTATTTTCTAAATGTGCTATAATTGATGAAAAAAAAATTTTTATAATGATCAATAAAACCATCCTTAAAAGAATATATCAAATAAAATTAAATTCTCAAATAAAGGTATTTTTGTAAACATTCTATTTTGTGAAAAATGTAAAAAAGAGTATTTTTACAAACCTCTTTTTTCTTCATTTAAGAAAAATGATAC
>CAYRBL010000598.1:0-1669 GCA_964422385.1 uncultured Bacteroides sp. | reverse complement strand
ATACCATCAAAGTTACCCGAACTCATCATTAAAAGATTTTTATTTGCCCAATTTATCTTATGTAAATCGCTTAAAAGTATATCAGAATTGGTATACACAATCAAATCTTCTCTTGCAAAAGCATCTTTAACTTGCTCTATAGTTATTGGCGCAAGTTTTTTATGCTCAAGTGTATGCGGATTGTAATAAACGATGGCAACATCAGCCACATTCATACAATTTTTATATTCCAACAAAAATTCTTTAGTCAAACTGCTAAATGTATGCAATTCCATGCAGGCAACCAGACTTCTCTTAGAATATTGCTCCTTAACAGCCGAAGTTGTCGCTTTAAGTTTAGAAGGTGAATGGGCAAAATCTTTATAAATTGCTGTATTATTATTAGCTTTTACAAGCTCTAAACGTTTTGATGCACCTTTAAAAGTCTTTATTGCCTCATAAAAATCAGTATCATTTATCCCAATTTGATTGCAAACTAATCTTGCTCCATTTAAATTCATCAAATTATGGTTGCCGAAAATCTTTAAAGGAATTTTTGCCCCTTTATATATAATGTATGTAATATCGTTTTCTATTATATGTTCGGGAATAGAGTAGGAGAGCTTAACGATATCTTCTCGAGCTGCTTCCGAAACATTTTTTACATTTAAATCATCAATGCTATAAATTAAAGACCCGTTTTGAGTAATTAAATTAGTGAATATTTTAAATTGCTCAATATAATTTTCGAAAGTAGGAAACACATTGATATGATCCCAGGCTATACCGCTCAACAAAGCAATGTTAGGATTATATAAATGGAACTTCGGCCGACGATCGATAGGTGAAGTAAGATATTCGTCACCTTCGAGGATCATATATTTTGCCTCTTCGGTAAGTTTTACCATCACTTCGAAACCCTCCAATTGGGCACCAACCATATAATCACAATTTATTTTATGATAGTTCAAAACATGAATAATCATTGAGGTTATCGTAGTTTTACCATGACTGCCTCCGATAACAATCCTGGTTTTATCTTTCGATTGTTCGTAAAGATATTCAGGATACGAAAATATTTTGATACCCATTTCCTGTGCCTTTATAAGTTCAGGATTATCCAATCGGGCATGCATCCCAAGTATTACAGCATCAATAGTGTTATCTATATTTTCGATATCCCATCCTATTTTAGTTGGAAACAAATTGTATTTGGCCAACCTGCCTTTCGAAGGTTCAAATATTTCGTCGTCGCTACCTGTAACTTCTATTCCTTTTTTGTGCAAAGCTATTGCCAGATTATGCATTGCACTACCACCTATTGCTATAAAATGTACCTTCATTTTTAATTTATTTTTATTAATAAAAAGTGCTGTAAAATTAATGTTTTTAATCTAATTTATGTATGTTATTTATATTTTTTTAAAAAAAGTGATAAGAATTATTCGAAATTTTTTTTATTTAATTTTTTTTCTAAATTTTAATTACAAAAAATGATATGAATATATTTTTTTTACCATATATATATTATAATATTGGGTTAATTTATTAAAATTATGAGTTGTAATAATAACTGTATTTAAACTATATAATGAGATAGACAACAGCAAACTTAGCGATGTGTTTTTGGGTACACAGATATAGGTTTCCATTTTCAGAATAGTATATTTGAGTACTCAGATATAGGTTT
>CAYRBL010000597.1:0-1673 GCA_964422385.1 uncultured Bacteroides sp. | reverse complement strand
GTAAGGACTTCAGTCGTATTTATAATCATTCCAAAGAATCTTAGCACGCCTGATGCACCTGTATTGCTAATCGATAGATTACCATAAATATGCTGACCTAGAGTTGAGAATATAGGGCCGGCACTTGTGGTCGTCTGTGAAGGACAATTCCAAGTGAAGTGATAAAAATTCTGAGCCAAGTTAGAAGGTGTAGTAGCTATTACCGCATTTACCAAACAGGTAGAATTTGTACCCCAAGTAGCAGTAGGGACCGTACCACCATTTATATTGTGTTCATAAGTACTTCCTGAACCAGAAACAGTTAATACACCTGCATTTGTAACTGCACCACTATTCCTTAAATAACCATTTACAGTCATAGTTGCAGTTGTATTACTTACATTTAAAGAACCACCCGCTGCCACCGTTAAATTAGCCGCAGTACCTATAGTAAGTGTTCCTAAGGGTGAAATAATTAATGAACCTGTCGAAGTTGTTGCAGTACCTACCGTAAGAGTAGTAGTAGAAACAGTTAATCCTGCATTGTGAGTACTATCGCCAATTACTAAAACAGTACCTGTTCCAGAGAATGTAGTATTTGTACTTAATCTGTTAGTTGTTCCATTTTTTAAATTATAAGTAGAATGAGAAACGGCAAAACTTACAGGATGTACCCCCGTACCATCTGAATTATCTCCCCAATTGTTCAAAGATGATATATCGCTATTAACAACATTATAATAAGTAGGATAAGTTATTGTTTGTGTTCCTTGTGCACCGGCAGACCCCGACTTATTGGTAGAACCTGTAAAAGTTAGATTACTTGTCAAAATTGCAATAGCAGTTATACTATGATTTAGAGAAGCAGATGCAGAAACATCGGTTGTAATCCAGAAATAACCTGTTGAACCACTTGTAATTGTCCTAGAAAAACCAGAAAAACTAATTGGACTAGAGGTCAAACCTGTAGTGACTGTAGCCAACAGAGTTGAATTACTGAATGTATTTGTTGTAGTATAGTATAATTTATAATTTACCAAATCAGCAGCTACCAAGCCATTTAGTGAAATTGGAAGACTAACACCTGAGAAAGTTGCCGTACTACCACTGACAGCAATAGAGAAATTTGATAATTGATTATCGGTAGTACCAGCAAATATATTTCCAACAGTAACAGGTGTACTTGTAGCTAAAACTGCAACAGGTGTAGTGATTATTGAAATTGTACCCGACTTAGTTGCAGTAGGACTACCATCGGTTAATAAAGTATAACCATAATTTCCAACTACAGTTGCTGTACCAGAAATAGTTACTATATTATTTATTACATCTACATCAACAGATATACCTGTAGGAGGAGTTGCACTTCCTGAAGTTCCTGTCCAAGAAACAGATGCGGTAGAAGCTGAACCACTAAATTCATACGTGATATCAGTAACAGCTGTAGAATTATTTACAGTTTGCGCATCGGTATCTGCTCCACTAGTTAGTACTAATTTGGCAGCACTAGGAGCCCCTACTGTTAATATAGAAGGATTAGAAAAAGCAGTCCCATTGATGGTAGAAGTGTAGTTAGGATTTGAACCAGAAGTTCCGCTATTATCCAATGCAGTACCCCATGATGAACCATCATAACTATAAACCATTCCAGATGTTTGATCAGTAGCCACATTATCAGTTCCACTAATCCAAGG
>CAYRBL010000596.1:0-1699 GCA_964422385.1 uncultured Bacteroides sp. | reverse complement strand
CATACACTGACTGGGATACCAATCCTGCATATCGTAATAACGCATATATATATTCTGAAGGAAAGAAATAAAAATTGATTAATAATAAATTTGTGAAGCCTCAACCTTTAATTAGGTTGGGGCTTTTATTTTTATAATAATAAACATTTTTAGTTCTAATATGAATAAAAAAAGCATGTGGTTATTTATCTTAAATATTTCATAAAACACAACCGATGAAGCATCCCCAAAATGGAGTATAAGGCTGTACATTTGTCTGGTGTCATCCTCAATTCTGGGGATAGGGCAAAATCTTGTCTAGTTTCATCCTCGATTCTGGGAGTGTTGCTGTACACTTGTCTGGTGTCATCCTCAATTCTGGGAGTGTTGCTGTACACTTGTTTAGTGTCATCCTCAATTCTGGGAGTGTTGCTGTACACTTGTTTGGTGTCATCCTCAATTCTGGGAGTGTTACTGTACACTTGTTTGGTGTCATCTTCGATTCTGGGAGTGTTGCCGTACACTTTTCTGGTGCCATCTTCAATTCTGGGGATGTAGCCGTACATTTATATTTTGGTATACTTTTTTTTGAAAGATATTATAATATAAACTATTATATATTAAAATTAAGATTTGTACTAGGCTATATATTTTTTTCTTTTGGTATGATAAAAAATCGTATGTTTGCAGAAATATTTTAATAATAAGAATAATTTTAAAAATTGTAATACAAATGATAAGTAAGATTCTCTTCTTTTTAATAGTAGCAATAGTACTATTTTTTTATTTTAAATTTATTTTTGAAAGCTATATCAAAAATTTTAATAATGAAATCAATGCTTATTTTAATAATCTTAATAAAGAAATTATTAATATAAAAAGATTAAAATATGATGAATTAAAAAACACTCCTTTCAACAATGATTTTACCATTAGCTTTATAGTCACCCGACCACCTCCTATCGTAAGGTATTATGCTATTGAAGTAAAAGGTATCAATAATTCGCAAGAAATGTACTGGCTAATGTTAAGAATAAAAATATTTATGAAACCAAAACTTGTATTTAAAAATTAAAAGAGTGAAGGAATGATAAATTATACGTACATTTGTAAAAAATTATTTAGCTATAAAAAGTATGGAAGCTTTACTTAATAAAATAGATATATTAGTAAAAGAATTAAAAACTTTGTCACCTATAAAACCTGAATATCAGCGAAAGCTTGATGAGAAATTCAGGCTGGAGTTTAATTTTAATTCAAACCATTTGGAAGGAAACACACTTACTTATGGTCAGACTAAATTGCTATTAATTTTTGATAAGACAACAGGCGACCATGATATGCGCGAATATGAGGAAATGAAAGCCCATGACGTAGCATTAAAAATGATTAAAGAATTAGCAAATGATAAAGAACAACCCCTAACCGAGAATTTTATAAGACAATTAAACGAAATAATACTGGTTCGCCCTTTCTGGAAAGAAGCAATAACACCCGATGGACAAACTACAAGGAGAGAGATAACTCCGGGCAAATATAAAGAATATCCAAATTCAGTAAGGCTGGCAAATGGCGAAATATACAATTACCCATCCCCCGAACAAGTGCCTGCTTTAATGTCGGACTTAATGAAATATTATAAGGAAGAAATTACTAAAGAAGAAATGAATCCAGTAGTTTTGGCAGCTATGATGCACTATAAACTGGTATGTATACATCC
>CAYRBL010000595.1:0-1704 GCA_964422385.1 uncultured Bacteroides sp. | reverse complement strand
AAATTGTATTCCCCTTATAGGCGTTTGCATTCTTTTTTTTACTACTTTTGTCGAAAATTAAATAATACTTCATTTATGTTTAAAACAAACGAATATTTTGATGGAAAAGTAAAATCAATAGCTTTTCAAACCACAGAAGGACCAGCTACTTTAGGTGTAATGGCTCCGGGAGAATACGAATTCGGTACTTCATGTGTTGAATATATGACAGTAGTTTCAGGGGAAATGACAGTGTTGTTACCTGGCGAAACCGAGTGGAAAACCTATAAAGAGTTCGATACTTTTATGGTTCCAAAAGACACTAAATTCCAACTAAAGATTGAAGGCGACGCTGCTTACAGATGCCTTTACAGATAATCTTTTTTGTTAAAAGGATTTCCTAAATTATTCTTTATGCTCAGGGAAACACACTTTGAAAGAGGTGCCTTTCCCTGTTTTGCTTTTTAAAGATATGGTACCTTTAAGTAATGCAACCGACTTTTGTATAATAGATAATCCTAAGCCGGTTCCCTCTACATTTACAACGTTTTTCCCTCGATGAAACAAATTAAATAAATATTTCTGGTCCTCCTCAGGTATCCCTATGCCATTATCGCTAACCGTTATTTCATACATATTATTTATATAGGCAGCATTTACTTTTATCTGCGTTCCTTCAGCAGAATATTTGACAGCATTAGAGAGTAAATTGCTAAGGATTCGTCTCAATAATTTCTTATCTATTAAAGATACTTCAGGCAAGTCATTTTGTTCGAATTCGAGGATGTGACTCTTTGCAAAACTAACCTGGAATTCTTCGATTAACTTAACACAAAAGCTATTTAAGTTTATCTTTTCAAAATTAAAATCATATTTATCTGCATCTATTCTTTCAATCAAAAGCACATCAGTAATCATATCCGACAATGTTTTTGCAGAGTATTTAATAGAAGTAAAATGTCGCTTCATCTTCTCATTTATCTCTTCTTTTTGAGCATACTTTTCAAGTATTTCTGCCGAACTATAAATGGAAGTTAAAGGTGTTTTAAACTCATGCGAAATGGTAGTAACAACCCTTGATTTTAATTCGCTCAATTCTTTTTCCTTTTCTAAAGCCAACTGCAAATTCTTCTCAACTATCCTTCTTTTCTCTATCTCGTTTTCCAATTCTTCGTTCTTACTCTTCAGTTCTATAGTACGTTCGGTAACTCTTAGCTCCAATTCCTCATTCATTTGTTTTAGATATTCTTCAGCCTTTTTCTTTACTGAAACATCTCTAAAAGTAATAATGTAGCCTTTTATAACATTGTTTTCATCTTTAATAGGAGCTATCGTTTGATTAATCGGAGTGCTTGTATTGTTTTTTGAAAGAAGATAATAATCATCTTTCGCATCATTAATCTGAACAGATTTTAACAAAGAATCGAAATCTTTAATATAACTTTTATCCTTTTCATTTTTTACAATATAAAAATCAGTAGCAGGGTTGCCTAAAACTTCTTTAATATTACAAGCTATGAGGTCTTGAGCAACCTTATTAATCATACTTATATTCCCGTTTTCGTCTGTGGTAATAAGTCCATCACCTATACTTTCGAGCGTTAATGAAATTAATTGCTCGTTGGCCTTTATTTTCTTCTCTAAGGAGTCGCGATAAAGGGCCATTTCGATTACAGTATACAATTCTTGCTTCTTAAATGGCTTTAAAACGTACCCATTTGGTTC
>CAYRBL010000594.1:0-1721 GCA_964422385.1 uncultured Bacteroides sp. | reverse complement strand
TGTGAGAGGCTCTCCCTGTCAGTTTCGGCTGGCAGGGCAGTCTACTCGATTTACCAACAGGCCGTTGGTTTTATATAATTGTGTCATGTTGTTTCGATAGTTGTTGTTGGTTAATATGTTTTTACTGGTCGCATAATTTATTAACGGGGTCGAAGAAAATAAAGTCGGGGAGCAAGAAAGTAAGTCCTGATTGCAAAAAAGTATTTTCGGGGAGGAAGAAAGCAAAGTCGGTGTGTGAAAAAATACTTTCAGGGTCGAAGAAAATAAAGTTGGACTGTGAAAAAGTAAAGTCGGGAAGCAAGATAATACTTTCGGGGAACAAGAATGTAAGTTTGGGGTCATAGAAAGTAAGTTTAGGTGGTGGAAAAGTATTTTTGGGGGTTGAACAATAAGGTTGAATATGGCAACAAATATAAACACTATTTACAGATTAACAATGTGTTTTCTTGAAATTTTTTCTAAAAACAGTTCTCATTTATTTGCAATTGCTCAGAAGTACCTATTGCTTTGCAATTAACTCTCCACAGCTCATTGTTTTTTTAATTTCTAATTGCTTCAACCATTCTATTTGAGCAAAAAAACAATGTACTGTGACCGCTCTGCCTATTATCAAAAAGCTATAAAAGCCACAGCAAGACGTTTGAAAATAAATTCTAACTTGCTGTGGCTTTTTTTGCTTTTTGGGCGATTAGTCTTTCTGTACAATCCTTTACTCAAATTTTCATATGTGAGTCCGTTTTCTGTAAATTCAATACTCTAACAGTTATACAATCAAACTTGTTATTGTCAAAAGCTTAGAATATAATTTATCTTCCAATTGTTTTACTTCACTGTAGGCTGGAATTGACTCAGGTTGAATACCTTTTCTTACAGCACTCTCTTCTAAATCAGCTAAATCAATTTTTACAAAATCATAAGCTGCTTTTAAATCTGAAATGGATAATTCATCAATTTTGTTCATAATATTCTTTTTATATAGTTTAATGTATTCTTAATTCTTTATGACTTTTTTCTCAACAACTCCTTCGTTAGTAATTAATCTTACGAAATAAACCCCTTTTGGAAGTTTTCCAACTGAAACGAAATCAGACTTTTGAATCATTTGTTCAATCAATAATTTTCCATCCATATCGGTTAATCTTAAAGTAGCATTACCATCAATACCATCAATTCTAAAACTTTCAATTACTGGATTTGGATAGATTTTAATTTTTTCATTGGAAATATCATTAATACCAGAAGTTCCTTCAATTATATTAATAAAATCTGTCCATCCGGTTGCAGTTAGATATTTTGTATAAGAGCCTACTGGGACATAGAGAGTACAAGTATTTTTATTTATTCCAGTAAAAGCATTCCCACCAAGAGTTTGCAAAGTTGGAGGAACAATACTTAAACAATTAATACTTTTTAAATTACAATATTGAAAAACGCAGCTACCAATTGAATTAAGGGTAGTTCCAAGCGTTAAACTGGTTATACCATAACAGTATTGAAAAGCATAATTTTGAATCGTTGTAACGGAGTTACCTATAATTAAATTTCCTGTTATGCCTGTACAAGAAGAAAAAGCATCCATACCTATAGAAGTCACAGAATTAGGAATAACTAAATCTCCAGTAAGTTTTGTACAACCATGAAAAGCTGCATTTCCAATCGAAGTTACATAATTAGAGTTTGTTTTTATAGTCAAAAATTGTTTTAAAAATTTGTATATATCA
>CAYRBL010000593.1:0-1722 GCA_964422385.1 uncultured Bacteroides sp. | reverse complement strand
CTTAAAATTATTTACTAATTTTAAACCCTTAAATTTTAAAAAATAAATAAAATGGGTAAGAGATTAATAGTAATTTTAGCGATGGTTTCAATGTTTAAGCTATCCTTTTCGCAAATTTCAGTAAGTTTTAATGCAGGTTTCAATCATGATAACATTATGTATAGTGATTATCTCAAGAATTCGATACCTTCTTACATCAAAGACATCAGAACCGGCACTTTAAACTCATATAGTTTCGGTGCATTGGTTAATTACGACCTCAACAAGAAGTTTAGTCTGCAATCCGGCTTGTTTTATACAGGCAAAGGTGGCACTATTTCGTTAACTTATATGGATGTCATTGTCCCCAACGACAGAATTACTCCTTTTTACCTCGAAATGCCTTTTAATTTCATGTATAATTATAAGAATTTTCAGTTTTTTGTGGGTCCTTATCTTAATTTAGGGCTTGCCGGCACCACTCATATCACAGGAGAGGTAATAGATTACGGCTCTATCTACGATCAATCCCGAAATATTAAGTTTGGCACTACAGATTCTGCCGATTTGCGCCCATTTAACTATGGTTTGAATGCAGGTGTGGGTTATAAATATAAGAATTTTTTGTTTAGAGTGCAATATCAGTTAGGAAAAACCGATTTACGTATCAATTTGCCTTCGGTTAGTGTAACTGTACAGGGCTTAAACATGTCTACTCCGGCTATAAATCAAACTTATTTATTGTTTAGTAGCACTCTTACTTTTTCTGTTGGCTATGTTTTGTTCGAAGATAAAGCTAAGAAGCACAAGCGATAAGTAAGTATCAGAATATACTTATCTTTTTATATGCTTTAGCTTTTAAAAAAGGCTTTTCACTGCTTTTCTTATTAAAATATTAATAAGAATACTAATTTGTTTTCAAACCCGACCTGTTTTCGTAGCCCCAAACGGTATAATTTGCTCCCTTTTTGGTGGCTTCGTTATACAATTTAAAAGCAACAGTAGAGTCGTTTTCCCATTTATAATCACATTTGTCAAATACATCGGCAGTACCTATATGGGCGGCGTGATATCTTAATGTGTCGTGTTCGTTTTGATAATAATATATCACATAAAAGTGTTTTAAAACAGTATCGCCCATCACAGGTAGCATAGTGGTACATACTTCAACATCATAAGGTTTGTGATCGTTAGTGAAAGCAATTATATTACCTCTAACGATATCGATTATTCCATTTTTTTCACCTAGCTTTTTGCCGCACGAAGCCAAAAGTACGATAGCTAATAGTAGTATTTTAATGTTTGTTTTATTCATTATGATGATTCTTTTTTTTATTGTAATATTAATTTGGTAAATGTAGTAAATAGAGTTTTTATTAAAATAAAATAATGCATATTCTTTCTAATTTAATATTAATTTTAGCTTCTATTAATATTATTTTGTCCAATCTTCAATATTAATTCCTTTAATTCTTTTAAAATGGTTAGTGTTGTTGGTTACCATTACTAAATTATGTGTAACAGCTGTAACACCAATCAATAAATCAAAGTCATCTAAAGGCACTCCTGCTTTTCTTAAACGAGTTTTTTCTTTAGCATAAAGATCTATTGAATGAAATATTGGTACAATATTAACACCAGTTAGAAATTTTTCAAGAACTTCTTGATTTTTTCCTTTCTTTTCACTATTTTCAATACAGATCGGAAGAGCGTCGTGTAGGGAAAGAGTGTTCAGAGCCGTGT
>CAYRBL010000592.1:0-1726 GCA_964422385.1 uncultured Bacteroides sp. | reverse complement strand
TTGTTAATACATCTTTAATATCATGTATTTTATATAAATATATTCTAATATTTTTATAAAATAAAAAGAAATTAACAAAGAAGTCATATTTCATTTGACATTAGCACGAAAAACAATTAATTTTGCAGAAAAATAAAATGGGAAGAATACTTGCAATTGATTATGGACAAAAAAGAGTGGGACTAGCTGTGACTGACCAGT
Source organism: uncultured Bacteroides sp. (assembly GCA_964422385.1). Taxonomy (GTDB): domain Bacteria; phylum Bacteroidota; class Bacteroidia; order Bacteroidales; family JACABE01; genus JBAXLO01. Next base: position 1,525 of record CAYRBL010000592.1, on the reverse strand, counting down.
TACAACTAATTGCAACATCCTTGGATACGGTGCATTCAAAAGATATTATTTCATATTTAAAAGAGTATATTAAAAAAGAGATAGTAGATTGTTTTGTGGTTGGGGAACCCAAACAAATGAATAATCAAGCTTCGGAATCAGCAAAGTATATTATTCCATTTATTAATTTACTAAAAAAAGAATTCCCTACTATTCCAATTGAAAGATGCGATGAAAGGTTTACATCTATGATAGCGACACAAGCTATATTGATGTCGGGTGCTAAAAAGAAGGATCGTCAGAATAAATCGTTGGTCGATACTGTTAGTGCGACCTTAATTCTTCAAACTTTTATGGAAACAAGGGCTAATAAATTAAAATAAGTTTCACAAAGTTTTATAAAAATGAAATTGACAATAAACGCTTATGGACATCCAACATTAAGAAAAATAGCCAAAGATATTGATAAAGATTATCCAAACCTAGAAACATTGATAGCCGACATGTTCGAAACTATGTACCATTCCAAAGGTGTTGGGTTGGCGGCTCCTCAGGTTGATTTTCCTATTAGACTTATGGTCATCGATACCATTCCTTTTAAAAAAGAATATCCTGAAGCAATGGATATGAAAAAAATTATGATAAATGCCCATATTGTAGAAGAAAGTGGTAACGAATGGTTGTATAACGAAGGTTGCTTGAGTGTTCCTAACATACATGAAGACATTTTACGTATGTCTAAAATAAAAATTGAGTATCTTGATGAGAATTTTGAAGAACATATTGAAGAATTTGAAGGTATAAATGCAAGAGTAATTCAACATGAATATGATCATTTGGAAGGGAAATTATTTGTTGACAGAGTTTCTCCTTTAAAGAAAATGATTTTAAAACGAAAATTAACCGACATTTCAAAAGGGATCGTGGATGTGGATTATAAAATGAATTTCCCTTTTCAAAATAAAAAAAGACGCTAATTATAAATTTTAAGTAATAATAAATTAATCAATAAACTATTTATAAAATCAACTATGAAAAAATCAAACATCTTTTATCTTGCACTAATATTCACTATAATTATGGGTGCTTGCAAACCTTCACTAAATGAAAACAAAGAAAAAATAACTAAAATTGAGAAAGAAATATATGCGCCCAATACAACTTTTGATTCTGTTAAAGTAAAACAACTTATCGAAATGTATATCGATTTTGCCGATAGATTTCCTGCGGATACTAGTTCTGGAAAATATCTTTTTAGCGCATCAAGATTATATGTTAGCATTGCTCATTATCAACAATCGATAGATTTATTAGATAAAGTTATACAAAAATTTCCTCAAGAGAAATTTATTTCTGATTGCTACTTTTTGAAAGCATATATTTATGATGATAAAATGAGGGATTTCAAAAATGCATTTAAATGTTATAATGATTTTTTGTCGAAATACCCTAATAATGATCTTGCTCCTGCTGCCAAAGCTTCTATCGAAACACTAGGTGTACCTGCAGAGGCTTTAATAAAATCATTTGAGCAAAAAAATGCAGC
>CAYRBL010000591.1:0-1731 GCA_964422385.1 uncultured Bacteroides sp. | reverse complement strand
AAATGTCAACACTGTCCTCATTGTCCAACTGTATTTATAATAAGGTTGCTGTTGTTTTTGTTGTGTTTTATACTAAGGTTAAAAACTTGGAATAAGGTTTTTGTCTTACACCTCTCTCATTTTAAAAGAAGGGCTGGAGGTGAGTTGAATCACCAAATCGCCAAATCATCAATAAAAGTAATATTACAATATGTCAATATAAGTAGAGTAAGGGTAAAAGTAATACCATTAAAGGTTATTCTAATATTTCCAAAGGTAAAAACCCTCTAGCCTCGGGTCAAAGTAATTTCTTTAAAGGTAACTCTCCTCTGGCAAAAGGTCAAAGTAATCTGTGCAAAGGTCAAAGTAATTTCTGTCAGGGTCAAACTAATATTTGTCAGGGTCAAAGTCCCCCGAAGCAGGGTCAAGACTTTTTTTATATAAATAAGAACGCCCCCAAACACACTTCAAGCCCTCTATTAACAGCCCTAATGCTCCGAGATAAAAATTAAAATAAAAAGATTTCTAAAAAACATCAAAAATTAAAAAGATGCTATTTTGTCAGTATAAATCTCAGAAACCTGACAAAATGTCAGGTTTCTGACAGTGGCACGCTAATTGCAGGCAGGGAAACATAATAAAAATGCAATAAATAATATCACAATATGGAAAAAGGAAAAATTAATGTACAAACGGAAAACATCTTTCCAATTATAAAGAAATTTTTATACTCAGATCATGAAATATTCCTTAGAGAATTAGTTTCAAATGCTGTAGATGCTACTCAAAAGCTTAAAACATTGGCTTCGATGGGCAAGGTAAGTGGCGAACTAGGCGACCTTACGATAGAAGTGAAAATAGACAAGAAAAAGAAAACTATCACAATTAGTGATAAAGGCGTTGGGATGACAGGCGAGGAGGTTGAAAAGTATATCAACCAGATTGCATTTTCAGGAGCCGAGGAGTTTGTGGAAATGTATAAAGGCAAAAGCGAAGCCGACGAAAACGCATTGATTGGTCATTTCGGACTAGGTTTTTATTCTTCATTTATGGTTGCAAAAGAAGTTGACCTGATTACAAAAACCTATATGGATGGTGACGGTACTTCGGCTGTAAAATGGACCTGCGACGGCAGCCCTGAATATACCATGAAAGACCATAAAAAAACTGAAAGAGGAACTGATGTAGTGCTTCATATAGCTGATGATTCGGAAGACTTCTTGGAAGAACAAAAAATATTAGGTTTACTAAAAAAATATTGTAAATTTTTGCCTGTGCCTATCGTTTTTGGAACCGAAAAGAAATATGAAAAGATAGAAGGCGAAAAAGACAAAGATGGCAATGATAAGGAAATAGAAACTGAAATACCAAGAATCATTAACGATTCGAAGCCTTTATGGACTATCAAGCCTACAGAACTAACGGATGAAGATTATAATAAATTTTACCATGATTTGTATCCATATACCTTTGATGATCCATTGTTCAATATTCATTTAAATGTGGATTATCCTTTTAATTTAACAGGTATATTATATTTTCCAAAGGTTAAAAAGAATTTTGAAGTTCAGAAAGACAAGATACAACTCTACTGCAACCAGGTTTTCGTTACCGATTCGGTGGAAGGTATAGTTCCTGACTTTTTAACCCTGCTTCACGGTGTGATAGATTCTCCCGATATTCCGTTGAATGTTTCGAGAAGCTATTTACAAAGCGATTCTAACGTTAAAAAGATTTCTAATCATATTACAA
>CAYRBL010000590.1:0-1753 GCA_964422385.1 uncultured Bacteroides sp. | reverse complement strand
TCGCTTGCACGAGCCTCCACAGGAAGCGCCAACAAATTCTTACCTTTATATAATATGCTACCCTCGGTAACATCAAATACATTTCTGCCTGCAATAACCGAAGCTAAAGTACTCTTACCAGTTCCATTTGGTCCCATAATTGCGTGAACTTCGCCTTTGTTTACTTCAAGATTAACGCCTTTTAAAATTTCTTTTCCATTAATAGACGCGTGAAGATTCTTTATATTTAATAACATTTTTGTGATATGTTTATTTTTATTATTTCTTTAATTTTAATTTTGAGATTAGCCTACGCTACCTTCCAAACTTATAGAAAGAAGTTTTTGAGCTTCCACTGCAAACTCCATTGGCAATTTATTTAAAACCTCCTTAGCATAGCCATTAACGATTAGCCCGATAGCACTTTCTGTGCTTATGCCTCTTTGCTGACAATAGAACAATTGATCTTCGGATATCTTCGAAGTAGTTGCTTCGTGTTCAACAATAGAAGAAGAGTTTTCGGTGCGAATATAAGGCCAGGTATGTGCGCCGCATTTGTCACCCATTAAAAGGGAGTCGCACTGGGAATAATTACGTGAGTTGGTAGCGTTTTTAGATATCTTAACCAAACCTCTATAACTGTTCTCACTGAAACCAGCAGATATCCCTTTTGAAATAATTGTGCTCTTGGTATTTTTTCCTAAATGAATCATTTTTGAACCTGTATCGGCTTGTTGATAGTTGTTGGTAACAGCCACAGAATAGAACTCTCCAACAGAATTATCGCCCAATAAAATTACACTTGGATACTTCCAGGTAATTGCCGAACCTGTCTCAACTTGTGTCCATGAGATTTTGGAATTACTTCCTTTGCAAATACCTCTTTTGGTTACGAAGTTGTAGATACCGCCTTCCCCTTTTTTATTACCCGGATACCAGTTTTGAACTGTCGAGTATTTAACTTCTGCATCCTGTAAAGCAACGATTTCTACGATGGCTGCGTGCAATTGATTTTCATCTCTTTGAGGAGCAGTGCAGCCTTCCATATATGAAACGTAAGCACCCTCTTCAGCAACAATAAGTGTCCTTTCAAACTGACCTGTGTTAGCTGCATTTATCCTGAAATAGGTAGAAAGTTCAATTGGGCATCTTACTCCTTTTGGTATAAAACAAAAAGAACCATCGCTAAAAACAGCAGAGTTTAGGGCTGCATAATAATTATCGGTTGAAGGTACTACCGAACCCATATATTTCTTAATTAAATCAGGATGGTTTTGTACCGCTTCGCTGAATGAGCAAAAAATAATACCGTATTTCGAAAGGGTTTCGGTGAAAGTAGTCTTTACAGAAACGCTGTCAATAACAGCATCAACAGCCACACCCGAAAGTTTCTTTTGTTCCTCTAACGAAATGCCTAATTTATTAAAAGTTTCTATTAATTGTGGATCCACTTCGTCCAAACTCGCAAGTTCTTTTTTTTGTTTAGGAGCTGCATAGAAGATTATTTCCTGATAATTTATTGGCGGATGATGCAAATGAGCCCATGTAGGTTCTTCCATTTCCAACCATTTGCGATAAGCCTTTAAACGGAATTCTAACATGAATTCAGGCTCATTCTTTTTAGCAGAGATAAACCTAACAGTATCTTCGCTAAGTCCCATTGGGGCCTGATCCATCTCTATGTCGGTAACAAACCCATACTTATACTCGCTGTTGGTTACTTCGTTTATTATATTATTATTGTCGGTTGCCATTGATTATGTTGGAATTTCTT
>CAYRBL010000589.1:0-1755 GCA_964422385.1 uncultured Bacteroides sp. | reverse complement strand
TGAAATAATTTATACAGTACTCTTATTTCTTCAGATAATTCTCTTTAAAAAAGTTCACATAACCTTCCGTATCTTTAATCTGATAAAAACTTATATAGTTCTCAGAAGATATAGTGAACACATTATAAGCAGTAGGGTTAATAGAATTAAAAATATATTCATTGCTTATAATTGTATTAAAATACAACAAAGAATTTTCGGCAGAAGTATATTTAGTCACGGTAATCATGTGAATATTTTTATCATAAATAAGACTTGATATTGCAAGATTACTTGCCGAATAATACTTCCTGTTGAAATCGGATATCTTAATCTTTAATGCATTTACATTTATTTTAGAAGCATCCACAAGCATCACAAAGAAATGTTCAGCTTCATCATCTATTTTATAAATACTTTTGCTCGAAGAAACTGTAGTAGTCTTAGCAACTGTAGTATTATCCCCTTTCTTTTCGTCATTCCCTTTCGAATCTCCTTCTTTTGGGTCAGGTTTTACTTCTGTTTTAGTAGTGTTTTGAGTAATGTCTTTAGGAGCTTCCTCTTTTTTATTTTTCTTTCCTTTGCCTTTCTCTTTTTCCTTTTCTTTATTTTCAGGATATACATTTCCATTGCCGAGATCTAAGTCTTTTCCTTTAACTAAATAGCCTAGCACAGCCTGAGCCATAGGTACAAGATCGCTCTTTGAATATTCTGTTATAAATTTATTTAATGCTAAAATTAGTGAATCCTTTCCTTTAGTTTTCCCAATAGAAAGCACTTTTAAATATTCGAACTTAGGGAATATCTTTGCTTTTTTATACTTCACAAAAGCGGTATCATATTTAGCTAAAACAACAGTATATTTTTGGTCTATGAAAGCTTTATAAGTGGCATCATATAATATGCTCGACTCATTATTTCGTGCTTGAATTTCTTTATAATATAAAGGATCGTTAAGTATTTTAGCATAGTCGCTTTCAGGAAAATCTATCACTATCATATTCTTATAAAGAGTCATATTTTTAGAGTCTTCCAAATCCTTATAAATAAGATAAAGTTGATAATAAGAACTAAGTTTATTTTTTGTATTAGGATACCTTTTCAATAAAGTTTCAAAAGCCTCAATTGCCTTCTTATGATCTTTCAAACCTTCGAAATAAATAAAACCAGAATTATATAAAGCTTCTTCTACTTTAGCATTCGATTTCTCCATTTTTTCTTCAGTAAGTGGCATGTCTTTATAATAATAATTTCTATCTTTAGGGTTGTTTGATGCCTTTAAAGTATCTTTTGCCTTACCTCCTTTACCATCTTTAGAATCTGGTTCGTCATCTTTTTTATTGTTTTGAGAATCGCCGAAGTCTACAGTTTGTTTATTACTTATTCTCCAATTGTCTTCAAGCTTACGTTTTCCCCACTTCCTGGTAAAATCACTAAAGCCAAAACTCAAGGTCGAAGGATTGTAAAAATACCATTCACCGGTATTAGTTACCCCGTTATTATTAGGATTACGATTATTGTTATTCATCATCCCCTGCATATTTATCGCAGGCATCATCCCTTGTATCTGCTCCTCTTCTTTTTTACGTTGCTCTTCTTTTACTATTTCTGCAATTACAACATCTATTTTTTTGTTTCTTTCTGCAGGGCTCATCTTAGCCATAGCTTGCAAACTATCTTGCACCAATATAATTTGAAGATGTTTTACAAGTTCGGTTAATACTTCGGTTTTAGATTTCACCAATTCGTAGTTCTGATATGTTTTTGGAAGAAACA
>CAYRBL010000588.1:0-1755 GCA_964422385.1 uncultured Bacteroides sp. | reverse complement strand
TCAAAATTATTTTATAATGCGTTAAGAGAGGAGGTCAGATAATATGGAACATTTATACCAAGCTTTAACAAAAGTAGATGGATTTATTTACCCAAATGAAATCGAACTACGTTGGTCTATTTTAATAGTCCTTTATCCTTACATTACTGGACTCGTTGCAGGTGCATTCATTTTGGCATCATTAAACCGAGTATTTAATGTAAAAGCATTAAAACCTACTTACGAAATATCTTTACTTGCAGCTTTCTCTTTTATGTGTGTCGCAACTATGCCTTTGATTAGTCATTTAGGACAACCAACAAGGTTTTATGAAATCATGATGACACCACATCTTACTTCAGCTATGGCTATCTTTGGATTTGTCTATCTTTGGTACTTAATGGCTGTGCTTTTATTAGAAATCTGGTTCGATTATCGTGCCGACTTTGTAATATGGTCGAACGAAAAGAAAGGACTTCTTAAATGGTTTTACAAAGCACTAACCTTAGGAGTTACTGATATATCACCTAAAGCTATTAAAACTGATAATAAATTAGGCTATATTATTACTGTAATTGGTATACCTTCAGCTTTCCTTTTGCATGGATATGTAGGCTTTATTTTTGGTTCGGTAAAAGCTAATCCTTGGTGGGCTTCAGTATTGATGCCTGTTATTTTCTTGTTTTCAGCAATGGTTTCGGGTATTGCCTTAGTATTATTAGTATATATGGTAGTGTCTTTTATCAGAAAACAAAAACTAGATATGCTATGCTTAGATACCATTGGAAAGTTCTTGTTTTATATCTTAATAATGGACTTTACATTAGAAATGTTAGACCAAATACATAGGATATATGAAGCAGGTGAATCTTTTGACATCATTTCGCTTTTAATGCATAAACTTTTCTTCTCATTAACGATAATGCAGGTTTTAGTAGGAACACTTATTCCTATATTTACACTTGGTTTTTTCCAATTCTATAAACCAAAAGATAGTATTAGAAAAGCAGTATATTTTATACTTAGTATATGTGTTTTGGTAGGTATATTCTTTATGAGATGGAATGTAGTAATTGGTGGACAATTATTCTCAAAAAGTTTCTTAGGCTTTACAACTTATAAAGTAGGTTTGATAGGAAAAGAAGGATTACTAATGGCTTTACTTTGGATAATAGTTCCTATTCTTATTCTTACTACTCTTTTCTGGTTATTACCACCATGGAAAAAGAATCATTTACCTGAAGAAGAATAACGATATTTAAAAAGACATTATCAACATTTGGTAATGTCTTTTTTTTAAACTGTTTTTATTTTATTAATATTAATACATTTATTTATGTCAGATACAACTTTGGAAAATGATTTAAATAATCAAACTATCGAAAGACTCGAGTATCTTGAGCGTCGCATTGGTCAATTAGAAACTCTTTTAGGTGTAAGGAAGATTTCGCAAGAAGAATTTAAAGCCCACGAAACAGATATTGTTGACGAAAAATTCACCAATACTATTTCTAATGAAGAAAGCGAAGAAGCAATGGAATCTAAGTTCGGAGAAGTTGGCTTAGGTTGGCTAGGAAGTATTGTTCTTTTGTTTGGGATTGCATTCATCTCTCAATTCATTCATAATTCAGGGCAACCTCTGTTTGCTGCTATATTTGGCTATGTTGCTGCTGCTATTGTGTTCTCAATATCCTATTATATCCGCAAAACAATCACTGGGCTTTCTGCAGTATTCAATGTTATTAGTTATATACTCTTGTTTTATGTAACACTTCG
>CAYRBL010000587.1:0-1759 GCA_964422385.1 uncultured Bacteroides sp. | reverse complement strand
AATTTAAAGTTGACGGTAATCCTGATGTTGATTTCTCTTTATCAACTCGCGAATTGGCTCATTTAATCAAACAATCAAATATTGATTTCAATACTTTAGAGGAAGAAGATTTCGATCATCCTTTGGGAGAATCTACTGGTGCCAGCGTTATTTTTGGTGCTACTGGTGGTGTTATCGAAGCTGCTTGCCGTACTGCTTACGAAGTTTATACAGGTAAGAAACTTGATAAAGTTGATTTCACCGAACTAAGAGGTTTAGAAAATATCCGTCAAGCAACTATTGATTTCGATGGTTTGCCTGTTAACATCGGTATTGCTCACGGCTTAGGTAGTGCACGTCAGTTGTTGGAAGAAGTTAGAGCTGGTAAATCTAAATTCCATGCTATCGAAATTATGGCTTGTCCTGGTGGATGCATTGGTGGTGGAGGTCAGCCTTATCATCATGGTGATATTGAGATTTTGAAGAAACGTTCGGCTGCTATTTACAGAGAAGATGCAGGCAAACCAATTCGTAAATCACACGAGAATCCAGATATAGCTAAACTATACGAAGAGTTTCTTGGTAAGCCTTGCGGCGAATTATCTCATCATTTATTACATACTCACTATTTCGACAAGAGTGAAGATGTTATTATTAACGATTAATTATTTAACCTTTTTATAAATTACAACAAATGGTTAGCATTAAATTATCAGAAAATAAGATAAACCAAATCAAAGATATTTGTAAGTCTTTTAATAACGAAAAAGGTGAATTGATAAATGTACTTCACAAAACACAAAGTACATTAGGTTATTTACCTGCCGAAGTTCAGGAGGTAGTAGCTCGCGAACTTAATACTTCTGCTGCTCACGTGTATGGAGTAGTTACTTTTTATTCTTTCTTTACGATGATTCCTAAAGGCGAATTCCCAATATCAATATGTATGGGAACTGCTTGCTACGTGCGTGGTGCCGAGAAAGTACTTGACGAATTTAAACGCGAACTTAAAATAAACGTTGGCGAAACAACTGCTGATGGCAAGTTTTCGTTAAGCTGTTTGCGTTGTGTTGGTGCTTGCGGTTTGGCTCCAGTTGTAATGGTTGGCGAAAAAGTTTATGGTCGTGTAGCTCCTGATGGAATTAAAGATATACTTAACGATTATAAGTAAAAATACACATAATTCGATTTTGTAAAAAGTTGTTTTATTACTAAATTTTCAATCTTAACCTTAAAACCAATGGCCTTCATCTTTTAATAGATGGAGGCTTTTTTTTGTTAATAATATATTAAATCTTATTTTGAATAAATACATTTTTACTTTTACTTGTTATATTCTTATTAAATAAATTAAAAAAAATATTACAATTAAATAAATAAAATGGCACTATTAAACTTAGTAGAACAAGAAAATGCTACAGGAAAAGTAGCTGAAATCTATCAAAATATGATGGACACTATGGGATTTATTCCAAATGCTTTTAAAATTTACAGTCCAAGCGAACATATTTTGGGTCAACAGGTGAATAATCTTAATTATTATTTCCGTCATTCGAAACTTAGTGGTCAATTATTGGCTTTTGTTCGTTTGCTTGTTTCTGAAAAAGAAAAATGCGAATATTGTGTAACCACTAATACTCGTATTCTTTTTCAATATGGTATATTACCTGAAATGGTAAACGAAATTATTGCTGATCCAACCAAAGTGCCTTTAGATGAAAAAGAAAAAGCACTTTTGTTTTTCGTTCTTAAAGTAGTTAGAAATTCAACTTCTACTACT
>CAYRBL010000586.1:0-1772 GCA_964422385.1 uncultured Bacteroides sp. | reverse complement strand
TAAATTAAATTAATTATACTAATTTTAACACATCGTCTTTTTTGGCGTATACTTTTTTATTCGTTTTAACGTTGTCAGCCCCTACGACAACTTAAAATAAATTATTTATTTAAATTTTCTTTATGAAAAGAATTCAGTTGTTAATCACTTTATTAGTAAGTGTATTATTGTTGACAAACAGTGTTAGTCTTTCTGCGCAGAAAACTTTGACAGTACAGTCGGGTTATACAGGAAGTACTGCAGATACTTATGCAACAATTGGAGAAGCAATTAATGCTGCGTATGGTACAGATCAAAATGTAACCATTATTGTAAAGGAAGGTACTTACAAAGAAAAAGTATCTTATTCTCAAAATGGAAGTGGACGAAAAGTAGTGTTGGCATCTGAATTTTTTTTAGATGGGGATGCAACTCATATTGGTAAAACCATCATCAATGGTAGTGGAGTTACACAAAGAAGTACGAATGATGCATTAGTTGCGACTTATGGAAATAACGGAGATACAAGCTATTTCAAACTAATAGGGGTAACGATAGATAGTGCTAGTCAATATGGCTTGGATATTACTGCAGGACAGGTGAGTAACTGTATCTTAAAAAATTCAGGATCAACTAGTACTATTCCTTTCTTTTTTAGAGGAACTAAAATTAAAAATGTAACTGTATTCAATAATATTGGGGTTTCTATTTTTGCCTTTCAGGCGGTAGGGTCTGAGGCTGTAGATGCGAGAAATTGGCTTGTTGAAAATTCTACTTTTTATAACAATAAAGCACTTTCTCAAAATAACATTAGCGATAATAGAGGAGGACCTTGGATGCAAACAGGCATTGGTGCGATTATTTGGAGTACAAATAACACGACTGGTAAATTATCTAATAATATTTTTTATAACAACAACGGAGATAATATTATTACTTCTGGCGGTGACAGAACTACAGATACTTTGGATGTTTTTAATAACGTTTTCTACAAAAACAATACCAAGACTGCCTACTTCATTAACTGGTGGGGTAATTTTGGAAGAAATAACTATACTGCTCGTTGGGTCAATAATATTATTGACAACAATTACACTAAAGCAACTAATAATACCAATAGTGAATTTTCTTGGGGAGATGGAGGTAGTAATGGTAAACCACATAATTATATAATAAAAAATAATTTATTATATACAGAGTTTAATACCAATAGAAATCAGCCAAGCAATTTTTCATCCACATTTACCTTTGATTATGACTCTGCAACCAATATAATAGGTTCAGCAATTTTCAAAGACACTGCCAACCTTGACTTTGCTTTATTACCTAAAAGTCCAGGGATTGGTGCAGGAAATAATACTTTTGCATCAGCTGCAGATTATAATGGAGCTGCTAGACCAAATCCAACTGGCTCTAAAGTAGATATGGGAGCTGTGGAATCAATTTTATCAATGCCTACACCATCCATAACGGCAGTTCAAAAAGCGGTGATTGGAGGTAAAAAAGCAAATAAAATTAATTTCAGTATTTATAGCAATCCCAAAGTGGATTCTGTAATTGTTTACAGAAGTACTTCTTCAAAAGATACAGCTATTATTTTATCTTCTGCTGGTACATATTCAACAACCAATAGAAAAGACACTGTTGCCAATGCAAGTGTTTACACAGATACTACAGGTTTAGCAAATTCTACAAAATATTATTATACCATTAAAGCATTCAAACAAATTGGTAGTTTGTTGTCACAAGCGAGTGCGGTTGATAGTGTTACGACAAGTGCTTCAACCAGTGCG
>CAYRBL010000585.1:0-1774 GCA_964422385.1 uncultured Bacteroides sp. | reverse complement strand
TAATTCGGGAAGGAGAGGGTTAGGGTGAGGTAAAAAGAGCCGTTATCAAACAAATGATAACGGCTCTTTCTTTTTTACTAAACCTAACAGGTTTCCAAAACCTGTTAGGTTTTCTTCCTAATAGCCTAAAAGTCTAAACAACTAATAGCCTCTTTCGTAATTCGTAATTCGTAATTGAATTTTAAGCCACTCTGATTGCAAAATAAGGTGTCCAAGGACTCTTGTTTCCGGCCATATCCACAGCCTGTGATCTAAACATTACTAAATCTCCACTTGTGAATCCAGTGATAGTATCACCATTTGCATTTTTAATTATATCTTCTCTTGCAGCTGCTGTAGAACCTTCTACATTGCTTTCGAAGATATAAAATCTAGTGTTATCAACTCCTTTTGGTATAGCGAACAATTCGCCCAATACATCCGTGTTTTTTACCTCTGCGGGTAATTTGGTAGTTACTTTTCTTATTTTATAATACTTATAGCCCAAATCATTTATTAATGATGGGTCGTTTAGTTCGATGGCTCTTTTTTCGTAATATTCGCCATTAACGAAATACATGTTAGCCAATGTTTTTAATAAAGCTTCAAGCCTTATGGCTGCTCCTGGTACGTGACGCTGTGCATCAAAATATTCTTTTTTAGCACTCAATATAACTGCTAAAATCATTACCTTGGTAAACTCTACGTCAGGTATTTTTGCGATATTTGCTGTTTGCAAATTAGCTACATCTTCGTTTTCGAGAAGAATGTCGGGCTCTCTATCGCTTTCGATTACTTTTCTTACTTTTTTATTGTAATCCATTGTTTAAAATATAAAGATTCTTATTTAGATATTTATAATATCAATTTTACTGTTATAAATGCTACTTTTAATGTATAAAGCCTTAATATAGTGTCCTGATTTTGAAACAAGATGATTCCGTATACTGGGTAGACCCACTCATGTAGTCGGTCTACCTTCACATGCTCTGGGTAGACCTACTCGGGTAGTCGGTCTACCTTCACACGCTCTGGGTAGACCCACTCGGGTAGCCGGTCTACCTTCACACGCTCTGGTTAGATCCACTCGGGTAGCCGGTCTACCTTCACACGCTCTGGGTAGATCCACTCCGAGAGTCGGTCTACCTACTGACTGAGTCGGTCTACCTGCTATCTTAGATGGTCTTGTTCCTATTTTGGATGCTCTTATTTCTACTTTTGACATTAAATTGTGTACCTTTTTGTTTTAAAACTATAAAATAGCTTATATGCAAAGATGGACTTTTCCTTACAGGAGAGTTTCAACTTATTTTTTGATTGCTCGATTGGGAGTCTGATGTGATCCGATAATTGAAAAAAGAATGCTTTCTATTTCTGTTTCTATGGTTGAATTGCTTCTCATATATCCGCAATTGCCCCCTTTTTATTGAAAAGCTGTATGCTTTGGAATAATTTCTACAAAAGTAATACTTATTTAATTAACAACAGCAAATTTTATTGTTAAAACTGCAATTATTATTAAAATAAAAAATATAGAGGGTCTTTTTCATACCATAATTGTATTAATGGATTGTATAGTTGTCCGCTAATCGACTGCATTGTTATGCAGTTAGGAAGTAATTGTCTTTATTCATACCATAATTGTTTTAATGGCTTTTCTTTTCTTCTTTTTGTTTTATTTAATAGGAATATTATATAAGACAAAAAGAAAAAATAGTATTATAGTGAAACATCCCCCTAGCCCCCTTCAAAGGTAATGGCACTAACATAATAAATAATTAAAAAATAATGTTTA
>CAYRBL010000584.1:0-1779 GCA_964422385.1 uncultured Bacteroides sp. | reverse complement strand
CTAAATGAGAATAATATTGCCCTGCTTTATTGCCGTATTTTTTAATCAGTATAAAGTTTCCTGCGGCTACAGCAATTATCTGAACGATAATGGTGATACGGATAAGTAAAAGAATGAATTTCAAATACTGTACCCCCGGGGATAAGGATTGATAGTTGCTTCTGTCAAAGACCCACTTTTTATATTCCTCAAATGGAGTGACCAGCATCCCTGCAACATAAAGCAGGAATATTAATGTAGGGACAATCAGAAAACGAGCATGCGCCTTGTAAGAAAATTTATCGTCTACTGTAAGCAACCGTATGTATATATAAAACATAGGATACAATAAAAGTGCAGCAAATTGAAGTAAGGGTTCAAAAAAGGGTACGCAAATTTTAACAGGGATGAATATGAAAATATTGAAGAAGAAAACTAAAAATGCCAATAGCATTATTTTTCCTAAAATACGTTGAGGATTAGTGTGATTTTTAGTGTCAAAATTAAGCAAAATAGTCCATAATAATGTGACTATCATTGGTGTAAGCAGTAATAAAGATTTTAACATTGTCCTGATTTATAGGCCGTAAATATAATAGAATTATCAACATTGATTTCTTAAAATTTACCTTTTGTCCTATCTATTTATACCTTTTGCACTTTAATTTTTACCTTTTTTAAGTTCAAAGTAGACCGTTGGATTTACTTTTGCTGAGGTTTTTTGCGGAAAAAAAGAATCTGTTATGCGCTATATAGAATGAATCGCATGTACCTAAAAAAGAACATCCGTATGAAAAAAAGCATTAGGCTTCGAATGACACTCGCTTTGAGGAGTCAAATTTTATCCTGTTTTAATAGAATAAGCAAAACGATGAAACGATACCTGAGCTACCACTCATTTGAAACAGCGAAACAGAAGTTATTAATAAATCAGGAGATGAGAAAAATTATAAACAGACTGGATTGGATTTGTGATTATTACATTGTCTTTTTATTGTATAACCCTTATAAAATTGACCGGTATCACAAATATTTGAGTGATAAATGGGATTTTGGAACCAATAAGGAAAGTGAATGCGAAGCTGACGAGTAGTTATACTGGAATTGCAATTGAAAATCAGCTCGGTCAATAATTTTCAGCCCGGTTGCTAACGTTTCAGGCTGAGATGTCCCAAATTTTAGTTATTCCTATGAAACGATAAGCTCAGTCCGGATTGTCTGGTTAAAATATAAACTTAAAAGTCATGAGAATCTTTAAAACAGCCCTTTTATTCGTTTCCCTTTATCTTGGTATATTAATACCTGCTAATTCTCAAGTGGTAACCCGGGCGTGGGCAACATTGGCCACTGGTGCACGTCCCAATGGTGCCGCTATTGATGCATCGGGTAATATCTATACTTGTAATACTTCTAATAATACAATAAGTAAGATTACTCCCGCAGGCGTGGTAACCCAGGCGTGGGCAACTTTGGCTTCTACTGCACAGCCCATAGGTCCCGTAGTTGATGCATCGGGTAATGTCTATACTGCCAATTATAATAATACAGTAAGTAAGATTACTTCCGCAGGCGTTGTAACCCAAGCATGGGCAACATTAGCCTTTAATGCATATCCCCAAGGTATCGCTGTTGATGTTTCGGGCAATGTCTATACTGCCAATAATAATACAGTAAGTAAGATTACTTCCGGAGGTACGGTAACCCAAGTGTGGGTAACATTGGCCAATGCATCTCCCTATGGGATTGTTACTGATGGAGCTGAGATCGGAAGAGCACACGTCTGAACTCCAGTCACCTGAA
>CAYRBL010000583.1:0-1786 GCA_964422385.1 uncultured Bacteroides sp. | reverse complement strand
TCGACGGGTGTGCTCTGCTCATGCAGGGCACACAATGAACGCAACCCGAGCCATCCCGAAATTAACTTTAGTGCATTTATTTAAGTTCTCGTCGTCGGGACTCGCGGATTGCTCACTATAATGTTAATTTAAATAATGTTAGAATTATTTTTTTAATTCTGTTTTGTAGCATAAATGAGCTGAGGTCTATCACAAAGGCAATAAAAACACTACTATTTTAATAATACTTATGGGTACATTATAGTTACTGGCAGGCAGGGAAAATGTATAATATAAAATTATTCTTTATAAAGTTGGACAATGATGATGGTGTTGACAATGTGTTTGTTTTTAAATAGGTCGCAGCTATGCTGCTTTGATTATATAGGATATTATATTGCTACAAATAGGTTGCAGCTACGCTGCTTCTAGCTGCAGAGCAGCGAACTATTTGTAGTACCCTGAACTGCACTACTATTATAAGCTGCGGAGCTGTGTCCTATATAGAGGTGGACAATAAGGACTATGTTGACAATGGTTTTTATTATTTTTATTTTGCTAACATAGGAATACAGGTTGTTAGATGATTGTGATTATTATTGAAAATAAACGTAAGTATTTGCATAAAAACTTTTTTTATCCGGTTATTAAAGATAATTTTGCAGAAAATACTTCTATTGTCAAGGACGAGTTCTGAAACGATATTTTTAAGAAAATAACATAGCCTTTTTTCTTAAAGTTAAAAAAGTAAACATAGTGCTTTTTATATAAATTAAAAGAACAATTAACTTTTTTAACAATTAAAAATAACGTAATATGGACAGATCAAATGATGCCAGATTAACAAAAGACTCAAGAATTCTCGGTGTAATGACCAAATATACCACAGATGTACAAGCTAATATAGAGTTAGAGAAAGCTGTTAATGAATTTGAAATTCGTGTGAATGCAGCTAAGGGGTTTATGGATTTGCAGGTTGAAAATATTAAAGGTAATGCAATTTTGAAGCATAATTTTAAAGATCTAGCAATTGAACAAGGCTTTGATATATCTGGATTGGTTTATGTGTTTGCTGTTAATACAGGTGATGTAGTGTTGGCTACGAAAATGAAATTAGTTGTAAGTGATTTCAGATTAAAAGATGCTCTACTATTAAGTTTGCTAACTTCTATTAAAAATGAGGCTACTACTCATAAAATAGCTTTGGCAGGATATGGCATGACACCGGCTATGCTTACTGAATACACTACAAATGTTACAGGTTTTGAGTCTAATGTAAATATACCTGCTGCTGCAATAGGTGTTAGACATGACGAAACTTTAGGAATTGACAGGGAATTGGATGCTGCTGATGTACTTTTGGAAACAAAAATTGAGCCATTGATGCGTCCTTATAAAAAGTCGAAGATTTCGTTTTATAATGAATTTTATAGTGCTAATCATAATACTATTTTAGGTTCGCACAAAAAGAAAGTTCCAAATGTGTTGTATGGTATTGTGAGTTTTGTTTTTAGAAATAAAAATACAATGGATCATATTGCCGATGGTTTGCTAAAAATAGTAGGTGAAGATGAAACTTATATTTCGACCATTATCGGAACTAATTTGATAGAAACTACATTGGGAGCGCATGAGGCTAAGGCAAGTGCGATAGATTTTAATCCTGCAAGTGTGCTTTTTACTGCTACTGATGTGCCACAGGTGATAGAGATATTGATGGAGCCGGTATAACCCCACCTAACCTCCCCTAAGAGGTAATGGCACTAACATAATAAATAATTAAAAAATAATGTTTATCTTTGCTGAA
>CAYRBL010000582.1:0-1788 GCA_964422385.1 uncultured Bacteroides sp. | reverse complement strand
GATTTTAATTATACGGCAGGTGATGCGATTACAAATCATGGTTGGGTTGAAACTCTTACAAAACCACCGGTATTTAAAATGCTGTTCATTGGGAATAGCTTTACTTTTTATAATGATGGCGTGGATTTACATCTTCAAAAAATGCTATCGTCTGATGTTTCATCCGATTCATTGACTTATAATATTCAGGAAATTGCGGTAAGTTCATATACCCTGGAAGCTCATTACGGAGATCCACTTACAATAGCCAAAATTAAAAGTGATAACTGGAATACAGTTGTTTTGCAGGAACAAAGTACCAGACCTATCAACAATCCGGACCTTTTCTTGCAATATGCCACCTTGCTCGATACTGAAATTAAAAAGATGAATGCTAAGACTGTGCTTTATATGACCTGGGCTCCCAAAGCTACACCTACTGATATTACGCAATTAGCTTCTGCTTATATTTCAGTGGGTCAGCAATTAAAAGCACCTGTAGTTCCGGTTGGAAAAGTGTGGGACTATTTTGTAAAAACGTACCCATCATTAAATATCTATTATACTGATGATAAACATCCCGGTTTACCCGGAACATATTTAATAGCCTGTACTTTCTATTATTCATTGTTTGGAAGAAATCCGGTAAAAAATACCTATCTGCCAACCGGACTAACTTCGGCTAATGCCGTAACTATTCGGAAAGCGGTATTTGATTATATGCAATCATACAAATAAACAAATTATATATTTTTTTAAATTCAACTAATTATTAATCATTAAAATTTACTCATCATGAAAAAAACGTACTTATTCGTAATGTTGTGCATTAGCAGTTTAGCTTTTGCAGGTGCTCCTTTATTAATTGAAGATTTTAATTACACTGCTGGAGAAGCATTAACTCTTCATAATTGGGCAATTCACAGTGGAACTTCAAACCCTCTTGTTGTAACATCTCCGGGTTTGACTTTTACTAACTATGTTGGTTCTGGTATTGGACTTTCAACAGGGTTAAATAATACCGGCGATGATGAAAATAGATCATTTGGAGCTCAAACAACTGCTGGCTCTATTTATGCTTCTTTCTTAGTGAATATCCCAACTAATACCGCAACTAGTAGTTACTTTTTCCATTTTTTTGATCCATTACTAAACACTGCTTTCAGAGCAAGAACTTTTATTACACCTCAAGCAGGACAAATAGCAGTAGGTTTCTCATTTAACGCTTCGACAGCACAGGCCACTTCCCCAACATTATTGAATTTTGGAGAAACTTATTTATTTGTTGCTAAATATACCATTGTGGATGGTGCAACAAATGATAATGTAAGTCTGTATGTTTTTAGAGCAGGCGATGATCTCAGTGTAGAACCAGCTACTCCAACATTAGGTCCATTATCTACAGCAGATGCAACGGCTGATATTGTTCCAACTTGTGTTGCTTTACGTCAATGGGATGCAAATCAAAGAATTACTGTAGATGGCATCCGTGTTAGAAGAGAATGGGATCTGGTAGATGATAATAATGTTGTTACCGGGCTGAGCCAATTAAATGGAAATCAAACTTTAACTTGTTATCCAAATCCGGTAACTGATGGATTTGTAAATTTAGCAAATGCCGGTTCTTCACTGAAGGAAGTACAGATATTTGACCTAGTTGGCAAAAAGGTATTTAACCAACAAACAGTTTCAAACCGCTTGGATGTTTCGTCGTTAAATGCCGGAATTTATGTTATAAAAGTTGCAGTTGATAATAAGACAACCAGATCGGAAGAGCACACGTCTGAACTCCAGTCACCTGAAGCTATC
>CAYRBL010000581.1:0-1790 GCA_964422385.1 uncultured Bacteroides sp. | reverse complement strand
GGGTACAGCGGAAAAAAAACAGATTGAAAAACCCCGGACATTTGGAGTGTCCGTACCATTTTTCAATCCGTTTTTTATCGTTGTTTGATATGTTTTTCTATCAAAAAACATATACTTAGGGTAACCCTTAGGGTAGCCTATTGGGTAACCTAATATGTAAGTGAAAATGTAGAGGTATTTCAGCGTAATATACACAGATAAATTACTGCGTTAATTTAGTATTAATTCATTGACATTATAGAATTTATCTATATCTTTGCGCTGTTATTTAAACTTTAATCAAAAACGATTTTGGTATGATAATTGCAACGGTACAAGTAGTTAGAGAAGCAACACTAAAGGAAATCAAAAATTATTTTCCTGATTGGTCAAATGCCAATATATCCCGCAAACGTCAACAGCTCCGGGATGCGTTGAATAAGCAAAAACCGAAAATAATTTCTATAGATGAATTTTTAGATTATTATCTTTGAAATTTATATCTTTGTAAAAAAAAATCAACTGCCATGAAAAAATTAATTTTTGGAATCCTGATCGGGATATGTTTTACCGCCTTAATTGGTGCCGGAATCGAAGCGTACACAGTAAGCAAAAAAACCGCTGAAGTACAAATCTATCAAAACATTAAAGTGTTTACCGATTGTACGCCTGTAATGGAATATCAGTATTTAGGTACGGTAAAAGTAACCATGTCATTAACCGGGTATTATCCCGAATTAAAAACTATTCTGATAAAGAAAGCCAAAAAGGATTATCCAACAGTTGAAGGTCTTATTATTACAATTACCGAAAGCGGTGATGCAAGTGCCGATGTGATCAAATTCAAATAATATAATCAAATTCCATTCGTAGAACTGGAATAGAGATAAAAACGGGATTAGCCTGTTTTTAAAACCTGATAATTAAGTTTATCAGGTTTTTTTATTTCCAATATTTCCAAAATTTTCAATACTTCCAATATTTCCACACCTGAATTTTACAGTCAATACATTTGCATTCTGAAAACGTAAATAAATGACTGGACTAACAAAAATACTTCTTTTAGGCGTTGCCGGGCTTGCTGCTTGGTATGTTCCTACACTGCTAGCCATTTATCAACTCGATTTTAGTATTGTAATGGTTATCCCTACAGTGGTAACCGAAAATAGTTTTACGGCACTGGTAACTATCAAGCTGAAAAACAACTCCAATACTATTATCAACATTGAACATCTGTTTGCTGAAATCTTTCTCAACAATCAGAAAATTGCACAAATAGATCAGGTTGAACGGTTGACACTGTTAGGTAATTCGGAACAAAATTTCAATATCTCATTTACCATCGACCCGAAGGTTATAGCGGAAGAAACATTAAGACAGTTACTGGCTCAAAACCTGCAAAACTCAGTATTGAATATCCGGGGCACGTTGACCGGAAATAGTAAAGCTATACCGTTCAACATGTACCGAACTATTGAAGATTTGAAATTATGAGTAAGAAAAAAACATCAATCTTTTTACCTATAGTTGGTATTGGTATAGCCGTTCTGTTTATTTCTAAAAAAGTACAAGCTGTAAAGTAACCAACAGTATTAATGATAGATAAACGCCCTTGACCGAATAACGCATAATAGGTGTAATTCGTTTTAATTCGTGTAATACGTGGTTATGAATATCAAAAACACCAACAAAGTAATTTATCCTAACGGCGACACATCCGACATTATAAAAGTTGTGATGTATGCCTACGAAATAGAAACAGACCCGCAAATAAAAGTATTAGCGGAACAACTCAGGGGCAAAAATGATAC
>CAYRBL010000580.1:0-1802 GCA_964422385.1 uncultured Bacteroides sp. | reverse complement strand
AAAAAATTAAACATGAAAGGCAAATTTTTAGTCTTATTTTTATTTAGTATTACCGTATCTTGTAATACATGTCCATCCTACCAATGGTTTTGTGGAGACCAAATTGGTGTCAGATTTTGTGATGTGGAGTCAAATAAATCTTCAATCATAATAAAAGGGTCTGTTACAAACAAAAGTAAAAGTAACATTCAATTGAAGGGTTTGTGTTTTGATGTCAATGGATTTCCTTATCATTTGTTTGATAAAGGAACATATAATCAATATCAAAATAATCAAGTGGTTGCGGCATTATCCCAAATAGAAATTGTCCCAAATTCTGAAATTGAGTTTTATTATGTAAATAACAATAGACCAGCCGAATATAATGAAGGTAAAGGCGAAGAAGAATATTACGATGTATTGAAAAAATGTAAAAATAATGACAAATTCACTTTTACGATCATTAATAATGGAAAAGAAGAAAAGGTTATTGTGAATTTTTCTTTATAACTATAAAATAATCGCTATTTAAAAATCAGAAATTATGAAAAATAAAGTTCTAAGACCAGTGATTTTATTATTAGTTGCATTTATTGTTTTCATACTTGCAAGTTGTAAATCTGAAGAATCTGAATGGAATAAAATTAAGCAAAAGAACGACCCAATATCTGTTAAAAAATTTATTCAGGATTTTCCTGAAGGAAAATACATAAATGATGCAAAAGCACTATTCGAATTAAGAGATATTCCATTAAAAATATATGTGAAACTTATAAATGCGCATTTGCAAGGATCCAGTCGTGTCGCTTCTGGTGACTATAATTCTGTTGCTTCTGTTTTTGAACCTCCTGCAACTATTTCAGGGGAAATAAAAGCAATAATAATCAACGGAATTACGATTGATTTAAATGACTCAAAGATAACCAATAGTATAATAGTAACTAAAGATTTTGGCAATCTATTATATGTATGCAAAGGCATATTCCCGAGTGGACAACCCAATATGCATATTTTTGCAAATCAATTTCAAATTAATAATATTATAAATCAATTAAAACTTGTTAATACAAATGATTCTACTCAGCAAATAGGTCAATTTAAAGATATTCGCGACGGTAAAATTTATAAAACAGTTAAAATTGGTTCTCAAGTTTGGTTGGCAGAAAATTTTGCATTTAAACCTGATAAAGGAAATTATTGGATTTATGAAAACAACCAAAGCAATTTATCAAAATATGGTTATTTATATGATTGGCAGACTGCGAATAAAATAGTACCGGAAGGCTGGAAACTCCCAACACAAAATGATTTTGATACTTTATTTGATAACGTCACTTATGCTGGGGCAGAAATTTACAAAGAACTTACAACAAAAGGCAATTCAGGTTTTTCAGCAGCATTTGCGGGAGAACGTTGGACTAATGGTAAATTTGAATATATAGGAAAGGGATGTTCCTTATGGTCTTCCGATGAAAAAGAAGCTTTAAAAGCTTTATGTCTTGATTTTTCATCCAAAAATTCTACAGTTTCTTTTCTAAAAGCTGAAAAAAAAATGGGCTTATCAGTAAGGTATATTAAAAATAATCCAACAAATGAATGATAAAACTATTAGTATATAGTATAGTGAAGGAATTGACTCATTAGGTGGATATTCCGATCATGCTTGATATTCCGGTGATGCTGGGACATCGCGTCCCAAAGTTGGATCATCACCGCACTCCCCTGCCCCCTGCCCCATGCCCCAAAATTAAAAAGCCCCAGACTCTCACGAATCCGGGGCCACTTTAAGTTGGCGGCGGCCTACTCTCCCACTTTACGCAGTA
>CAYRBL010000579.1:0-1803 GCA_964422385.1 uncultured Bacteroides sp. | reverse complement strand
CAACACAGTTTGCAAACTATAGAGCACCCGTAAACGGACAGGAAACCGATTTTGTGCCTGCTGCCGAAATGACAGTTCATACCGTTGTAAATATCCGAACAGAATTTATACGCAAAACCAGTTTGTATGATGATTTCTTTGGATTTTTTGGCAACCAAAATCAGCAGGTAACGGCTTCAGGATCGGGAGTAATAATAGCCGATGATGGATATATAGTTACGAATAATCACGTGGTGCAAGATGCCGAAAAGATAGAAGTGACCTTAAATAATAAGCGAACTTTTATTGCTAAAATAATAGGTACAGACCCATCAACAGACTTAGCATTATTAAAAATAGATGCTAAAGAATTGCCTACTGTTAAATATGGAAATTCGGATAACATTAGAATAGGTGAATGGGTGCTGGCAGTTGGCAATCCGTTCAACCTTACCTCAACTGTAACAGCAGGGATTATAAGTGCAAAAGCGAGAAACATTAATATTTTAGGCAAAAACAGCAACGAAACACCAATTGAATCATTCATACAAACCGATGCTGCAGTAAATCCTGGCAATAGTGGAGGCGCTTTGGTAAATACTAAAGGGGAATTAATTGGTATAAATGCTGCCATTGCGTCAAGCACTGGATCATATTCTGGATATTCTTTTGCTATACCAGTAAATATAGTTAGGAAAGTAGTTGAAGACCTAAAATTATATGGGATTGTACAACGTGCTTTCCTTGGAGTGTCGATAGCTGAGATTGATGAGAAATTAGCGGAGAACAAAAAACTTAATGGGTTAAAGGGTGTTTATATAGGAGCCGTAACAGAGAATGGCTCAGCATCAAAAGCAGGGATCAAAGAAGGAGATATTTTGGTAGGAGTTAGTGGTAAAAATGTTAACAGCAATTCGGAACTATTAGAAACAGTAGGGCAATATCGTCCTGGCGATAAAGTTTTGGTGAACATAATTAGAGACGATAAACCGATGGATATTGAGGTGCTTTTGCAAAATCAATACGGTAAAGCAGAACTTGTAAAGAAAGAAGAAAAACATATTGTAAGCCTACTAGGAGCAAACTTTGAAGCATTATCCAATGAAAACCTTCGTAAATTTGGTTTAAATAATGGAGTAATGATTACAAAACTAGGGAGTTCAATTTTATTTAATGCTGGGATACGCGAAGGATTTATCGTTACTGGTATTGATAAGAATGTAGTAAGAAATACGAATGATGTTAAAGTATATACGAACAAAAAAGGAAAAACATTTATAACAGGAACTTATCCGGGAGACTGGAGAACCTACTACTTTGTTATTTATTTGTAATAATAACTGAAAGTAGATTTTTATTATAACATAATTTATTGTACTTTTGTAAACCTATATTACAAATAATAACGAGCTGTGGCGTAGTCTGTTATTAAACTAATTAAATAACATATGAGGCAATTAAAGATTACCAAATCGATTACAAATCGTGATACAGCATCGCTTGACAAATATTTGCACGATATAGGCAAGGAAGAACTAATCACTGCTGAAGAGGAAGTATTACTTGCCCAAAAGATAAAGACGGGGGACACAGCAGCCTTAGAAAAACTTACAAAAGCCAATCTTAGATTTGTAGTTTCAGTTGCCAAGCAATACCAAAACCAAGGTATAAGTTTGCAGGATTTAATCAACGAAGGAAACTTAGGATTGATAAAAGCAGCCAAACGTTTTGATGAAACCAAAGGGTTTAAATTTATTTCGTATGCTGTATGGTGGATTCGACAAGCGATATTACAAGCGATGGCCGAGCAATCGAGGTTAGTAA
>CAYRBL010000578.1:0-1804 GCA_964422385.1 uncultured Bacteroides sp. | reverse complement strand
GTTTATGTCTTAAAGTCTACTTTAAGAGCTTCCCTGTTACGGTTTATGTCCCAAAGTCATTTTAAGGGCTATAATTTTCATCAAGCCTTTTTTAATATAAAAATTGAATAAAAGCGTAAAAACGTCTTCCCTTGATTTACTATTTTTCCTGATAAATTACGGTGAGCAGCGTATTGGCCACCAAAGTTAGCGTATTTTTATCAATATTACTCATATCATCTTTCATAGTATGCCAAAATGGATAAAAACCAGTTTTGGAAGTATTATCATGATGAACAATATCGATAGTTGGTATCCTTTTTATCTTATTAATATAAAGATGATCATCAATAAGACCTGAAGTTTGATCAGTTACAAAGTTTTTTTCGTAGCCTATGCTTTTAGCTGTTTCCCAAACCGAACGCATAATATCGGGCGCATAATACATGGATGTAGCCTCCATCGAAAACGTAGGATTTGGCGCGCCTACCATATCCAACAATATGCCGTACTTAGCGTTATAACCAGGCTTGTGCGGATTGTTGGCCCAATATTGCGAACCCAAACAGTAAGAATCTTCATTATCGGACTTAGCCCAGCTTGGTGCACCGTAATCTTCGACATCAAATAAAATAAAATCTACACCAATCGGAGGATTTTTTTCGGACAATAATCTGGTTAATTCCATAAGGATCCCTACACCGCTACCACCATCGTTGGCCCCTGGAATAGGTGTTTTATGCATCTTTTCATCAGGATCGTAATCGGCAAACGGACGAGAATCCCAATGCGCCGAAATAAAAATCCTGTTATTTGTGTCGGGATTAAACGAAACAATAATATTTTTGCCTCTTAATCTGGTGCCGTCAAAAGCTGCCGTAACATACTCCTGAACAGTTACATTTTTGGTATATCCTTTTAAAATATTAATAATATAATCAGCACATTTATCATGCGCTTTTGTATTTGGAACGCGAGAACCAAAGGATACCTGTTTTTCGATAAACTTATAGGCAGTATCCGCATTGAAAACCGGAATTACAACTCTTGGCTTAACAGTTTCGGCAGTTGTAGTAGTGTCGGGTTTTTTATTTTGTTTGCATCCAAAAACAAATAAAATTAAAAGTGAACTTATGATTAAAATTGCTTTATTTTTCATATTAATATTATTGTAAAGATTTATTTTAGTTTAAAATTAATTTCCCAACGTCCAGGTCGAACCTTCCTTAGCATCTTTTACAGCAATGCCAATCTTGGTGAGTTCATCTCTAATTTTATCTGAAGTTGCAAAATCTTTATTCGCTTTAGCTTGCTGACGAAACGCCAAAATCATGTTCATTAAACCATCCATAACTTCCATCTGATTGTTTTCGGTTTCGTTTTTCAAACCTAAAATATCAGTAATAAAAGTGGTGTAAATATTTTTTAATTTCTGAAGATCGTCTGCCGAAATACTTTCCTTGCCATCATTCACAGCATTTATAATTCTAACAGCATCAAATAGGTTAGCTATTACAATAGGGCTGTTGAAGTCGTCGTTCATGGCATCGTAACATTTATTTTCGAGCTGGCTGATATCTGAAGTCGAAGTAGCCGAAGCTTTCAGTTTTTGCAAAGTATCCATCGCCTGCATTAATCGTTTTAAACCCTTTTCGGCAGCCTGCAAAGCCTCATTAGAGAAATCTAAAGTGCTGCGATAATGTGCCTGTAGGATAAAAAAGCGAATGGTCATCGGGCTGTAAGCTTTTTCCAAAGAAGCATGAGCACCCGAAAAGAAATCATTTAAAGTAATGAAATTTCCAAGAGATTTGCCCATTTTCTGGCC
>CAYRBL010000577.1:0-1804 GCA_964422385.1 uncultured Bacteroides sp. | reverse complement strand
AACAGGAACAGATGTTTCTCAAAAACAAATTATCATATATAAGAAAAATGATTTTAGATAACAATCCAAATTGTATTATCAATGGCCGTTTGCAGGGCTATGGCGATTATGACACTCCTGAACAAAACTTCCCTGTTACACGCCCAAATCTAAAACATTGGGAGCTATGTATGACCACTAATGAATCGTGGGGATATTATACTACCGATACTAATTACAAAACTCCTTACGAAATCATCACTATTTTTGCTGACGCAATAAGTATGGGTGGAAATCTTTTGCTGGATATTGGTCCAAAAGAAGATGGCACCATACCTGCCGAACAAGTTTATTTATTGACCGAACTTGGCAAATGGACAACTAAGCATACTGAAGCTATTTTCAACACTGTTGGAGGTATGCCACAAGGACATTTCTATGGACCAACTACTTTTTCTAAAGATTCTACTTGTTTATATCTATTTGTACAAGGAAAAGTGAATGGTAATATAATGATAAAAGGTTTGTATGACGATATAAAAGAGGTAACAGTTGTGGGTTCGGGAAAGAAATTGAATCATAAAATTGTGGGTAAAATATCGTGGAGCAGTGTTCCTGGTTTGGTTTATATCGACGTTCCTCAAAATGTAAACGACGAATATATGACCGTAATTAAAGTGCAACTCAATAAACCTATTAAATTATATAAAGGAAGAGGCGGGTTTAATTAATCTTTAAAACTTAATACCGCATAAAGGGTTTATATCTTTATTAAAATAAATATCAAATTGGACTTTAAACTTACAACAGAATATTTCCCTACAGGCGATCAACCTGAAGCCATTAGGCAACTAGTGGAGGGCATCAACCGTGGCGACAAAGCGCAGACATTGTTGGGTGTAACAGGCTCGGGTAAAACATTTACGATGGCTAATGTAATACAGCAGGTGAAGAAACCTACGCTTATATTGAGTCATAACAAAACGCTGGCTGCCCAATTGTATAGTGAGTTCAAGCAGTTTTTTCCGGAGAATGCTGTGGAGTATTTCGTGTCTTATTATGATTATTATCAACCCGAGGCTTTCATTCCTTCTACCAATACTTATATTGAGAAAGATCTTTCTATTAATGAAGAAATCGAGAAGTTGCGTCTTAGCACTTCCTCTTCTTTGTTGTCGTCTCGGCGCGATATTATTGTGGTTTCGTCTGTGTCGTGCATTTATGGTATTGGCAATCCTCAGGACTTTTATAGTAATATTATAGAGGTTAAAAAGAATCAAATTTTAAATAGAAATCAGTTGTTGCATGCTTTTGTCAACAGTCTTTATTCTCGTAATGAAATTGATTTTAATAGAGGTAATTTTAGGATAAAAGGCGACACTATCGATATCTATCCTGCGTATTTAGACCATGCATATCGTATTTATTTCTTTGGTGACGAAATTGAGAACATCGAATCTTTCGAAGTTATTTCGGGTAATATCATCGAAGAGCTTGACGAATTAAAGATATTTCCTGCTAATATTTTTGTTACTTCCAAAGATAAAGTTCTAAGTGCTATTTACGAAATTCAGGATGATATGATGAAACAAATAGCATATCTGAAAGAAAACGAAAAGCATTTGGAAGCAAAACGACTTGAAGATAGAGTTACTTATGATTTAGAAATGCTGCGCGAACTGGGTTATTGTTCAGGCATCGAGAACTATTCCCGTTATTTTGATGGTCGCGAAGCAGGTACACGTCCTTTCTGTTTGCTCGATTATTTTCCTGATGATTATTTAATAATTATCGACGAAAGTCATGTAACAGTTCCTCAGATCAG
>CAYRBL010000576.1:0-1805 GCA_964422385.1 uncultured Bacteroides sp. | reverse complement strand
CACTAGGTGTACCTGCAGAGGCTTTAATAAAATCATTTGAGCAAAAAAATGCAGCCAAAGTTGATTCAATAAAATCATAATACTTTTATAAAAAAGTTAACATATTTAATCTTAATAAATATTCTATAAAAAAAGAGCTTGTTTCAATAGAGGAACAAGCTCTTTTTATTATGCAAATAACAGATTAACAAAACACATTATATCATAAAACATCTTTAATACTGAGTAAAAACAGCATTGGAGCAATTTGCTTATAATTCGGAGTAATTTGCTCTGTTGTTGGAGTGATTTACTCATAAATTGTAGTGATTTACTCATAATTCGTAGTAATTCACTTATAATTCGGAGTGATTTACTTATAATTTAGAGTGATCTACTCATAAATTGGAGTTATTTACTCATAATTTTGAGTAAATAACTCCAATTGATTTGTATTTAACACTAACTTATTCGTAATCTATTGATATTAAGATTAAGTATAAAAACATTTGAATAAAACATCAAAGCAATATTTATTAAAATACAGCCTTAGCTATCCTTTGTATATTATCCGATTTACCCATAGTATAAAAATGAAGCACCGGCACATTGTTCTTGATCAAATCCTTAGATTGTTCGATGGCCCACTTCACTCCTACCTGCCTTGCATCAGCGGTATTTTTGCATTTAATTAATTCTTTAACCAAAGCTTCTGGAATATCTATGTGAAAAGTTTGAGGTAAAACGGTCATCTGACTCAATGTAGCGATAGGTTTAATACCGGGAATGATTGGCACAGTGATACCTTGCTCGCGGCAAGCTTTTACAAAGTCGTAATATTTTTGATTGTCGTAAAACATTTGTGTAACGATAAACTCAGCACCAGCTTCTATCTTTTTCTTTAAAAAATAAAGATCTGACAGCATATTAGGTGCCTCATTATGCTTTTCGGGATAGCCTGCAACGCCACAACTGAAGTGTGTTGCTGTTTTATTTTCTAATTCTTCATCCAGATATTTACCATTATTCAAATCAACAACCTGTTTTAATAAATCAACAGCATAAGGATGCCCATCTGGTTCGGGCATAAAACGTTTGGTATTCTTATCAGCATCACCACGAAGGACCAAAAGATTTTCGATACCCAAAAAATGAAGATCTATTAAGGCATTTTCAGTTTCCTCTTTATTAAAACCACCACAAATAATATGAGGCACCACATCAATCTTGTATTTATTCATAATAGCTGCCGAAATAGCAACTGTACCGGGGCGTTTCCTCACTACTTTCTTTTGAAGCAAACCATTATTTAGTTCTTTAAAAACAACTTCTTCCTTATGATACGTTACATTAATATATGGAGGATTAAATTCCATCAATGGATCTATAGTTCTGTAGATTGACTCAATATTATCACCCTTTAAAGGAGGCAATAATTCGAAAGAAAACAAAGTTTTTGTATTAGGTTTAAAATGATCTATAATTTTCATTTCTGTAGTTTATTTAAGATTATTCGACAATAACTTTTTAGCATATTCAATAGTGATTCCTTTTCTTTCGGAATAGTCCTTAAGCTGATCATCTCCAACCTTACCAACACCGAAATACCTGGAATTTGGATGAGCAAAATAAATACCACTAACCGATGCACCCGGATTCATCATAAAACTTTCGGTAAGTGTTACACCAATATTTTCTTCAACATTCAACAGCTTAAAAAGCTTGGTTTTTTCGGAATGATCAGGGCAAGCGGGGTAACCATAAGCTGGGCGTATGCC
Source organism: uncultured Bacteroides sp. (assembly GCA_964422385.1). Taxonomy (GTDB): domain Bacteria; phylum Bacteroidota; class Bacteroidia; order Bacteroidales; family JACABE01; genus JBAXLO01. The sequence goes on along the minus strand of CAYRBL010000576.1, from coordinate 48 downwards.
ATCATACTTAACACTTAACAAATCTTCAACACTTAAATTCTCGTCAGG
>CAYRBL010000575.1:0-1817 GCA_964422385.1 uncultured Bacteroides sp. | reverse complement strand
TGCAGCATCTGTTTGTAGTAATAAATATCAGTCCAGGGGTCTCTTAAATCAGCAATCCAGGGGATATTATACTTGTTTTTCAACCTTAGCCCAACTAATTGAGTAGAGTGGGGGGGACTGGAAGTGATTATCGCATCAATTTTATTGTTTTTCACCACCTTTAAGGCCTCACGATAGGCATATTTATTCCATCCCACACGTGCGTCAGGGATAAAAAAGTTGCCGCGAACAAATCGGGCAGCTTTTTGAAAGAAACCGGGAGCAGTTTCGTTGGCAAAACCACTGTGCGGAATCTCCTTTTTATTACCTAAACTCTTATAAATATTAAAAGGCTCGAAGGTACGCGTCTTTATAACGTTTATTCCATCAGGTATATCTTTCTGCATACTTTCGTCGGTAAGTTGATAAGAAGCCAAGGAAGGATCGACAGTAATTACAGTAATTTCAACACCCAAAAGATGCAAATACTTAACAAATTTAAGCATTCGCTGCACACCGGCACCCCCACTCGGAGGCCAGTAATAGGTGATGATAAGTACTTTCTTCATTTTTTGGCTTTCTACAACAAAGCGAATCGTCTAAAAGAAGATGATTCGCTTTGCTAAAGATTTATTTTATTTAAAAATAGGATTATTTCTTTCTTAAAACTACAACTAGTTCTTTAATAGCCATTCCAATTACCATAAATAGTAAAATAAATGAACTTGCATAGCCAATTTTTTCGCTGCTATAATAAGTTGCAGGATGAAATTTAAACTCAATCTTATGTTGACCAGCCGGTATCTTCATTGCACGCAACACATAGTTAACTCTAATGTGTTCCACTGGCTTACTATCAATATATGCTTGCCAACCTTTGTCATAATATATCTCAGAAAATACTGCAAACTCATCTTTTTTAGCATTTGCTTCATAAGTAAGATAATTTGCGTCGTAAGAAGTTAATTTAATGGTCGACGAACTATCTTTTACAGGTTTAAAATCCTTAATGTAGTCGTTAAAACGTTTATCAACCACCGCAGTAGTTGCTGGCTCGAAATTAGTAAGAGAAACGATTTCCGAATCAGGGCTTTCTACCACCTTCAAATTGTCGATAAACCAAGCATTTCCTAAAGCCGCGATGTTTTGTTGAGCTTGTGGCTGTTTATTTTGATCTGGCGCGATGAAATATTTTGTGTTAAGCATATTCAACACCTTCACATTATTCTTAGAAATATGATGCTCTATCAAATCCTGATATCTTCTCAACTTCGCACCATGATAACCACCTATCGATTTATGATAGTAAGAAGTCGAAGCATCGTTGAACGGCGACACAGTTACGTTGAACACCCTATAGTTAGGATCTTTGTCCTGAAGAATTAACTCGTCAACATCCGTAGGAGTGTAAGGCTTCTCTACTTTAATTTTGCTGGTAAAATTTTCGTTTCCGAAGTACCTTTTATCAACCATCCACATATCCACAACTACTAAAAGCCCTATCGCAAGAAAGCCGTACTGCCACTTAAGTTTGTCTTTCAGAATTGCATACAATAAAGCGGCTGTCGCAAGAATTAGAAAGAACGAACGCCAAGCATCCATCATAAACATACTCTTTCTATCGGCCACCAAAGCACTGATAAGCCACTCAGGGAACTGATATTGGCCATCCGAAGACGATGAAAAGGTGAACATATTAGTACCAAGAACTGCAAAAATTAAAGTAATGCCTCCAGTAATAAAAAAGGAGTATTTCAAAGCTTTAAAATTCTCATCATAATTTTTTTTATTCTTTATAAATTCATTCACAGCCAATATCCCAAGCAAAGGAATAGTCA
>CAYRBL010000574.1:0-1836 GCA_964422385.1 uncultured Bacteroides sp. | reverse complement strand
GGCATTAGGTTATTCAGCACTTAACAAAAATACAATAGGGGGTTTTAATACAGCTGCAGGATTTTATTCACTTTATTCAAATGTTGACGGCATAAAAAATGCTGCCTTTGGTAGGGAATCATTACTAAGTAATACAGCGGGTAATTTTAATACAGCTATTGGGGAGGGTACACTTAGAACCAACACTACTGGAATTGGTAATACTTCTGTTGGTGAGGGATCATTATATTATAATACAACAGGCAGTAATAATACAGCAGTTGGACTAAGTTCATTGTATGCAAATAACGGAGATGGAAATTCTGCATTTGGCAGTCAGGCATTATTAACAAATACTGCTGGTACATACAATACGGCAATTGGATATGCTGCATTAAAAGATAATACCATCTATAGCAATTCAACAGGTATTGGAAATAATGCACAAGTAACTGGAAGCAATCAAATACAATTAGGAAACACTGATATAAAATTGGTTAATACAAGCGGTGCCATTAAAGGAGATTCTTTATATATTAATAAAGATGCTATAATTAGTAGCTTAAGATTAGGTAAAGGAAATAATTATATAGAAACGAATACAGGGCTGGGTGTTCAAATTTTAAATGATAATACTTCAGGATACCAGAATGTGGCATTAGGCTATCAATCGCTTTTTAAAAATAATACAGGTTATTACAATACTGCTATAGGAAGTGGATCAATGCTTTTTAATACAGAAGGATTTTCAAATACAGCTATAGGACTTAATTCTCTTAGGAATAATTTAACTGGCAACTCTAATACAGCTACTGGAAAAGAAGCATTGACTTCTAATACTACTGGAAATGGGAATGTTGCAAATGGTTATGGTGCAATGTATTATAATTTAAGTGGCAGTAAGAATGTTGCAATAGGCTATGCAGCTTTATTCGCTAATACTATAGGTAGTCTTAATACTGCAATTGGCGAAAATGCACTTTATTCAAATATAAATGGAGATGGAAATGTTGCATTTGGTCGCCAAACTCTTTTAAATAATATAAGCGGGAGCGAAAATTCTGCAATTGGTTCTATGGCATTGCGAGCTAATACAACAGGTGATTATAATACAGCCATAGGCTCTGCATCATTACGCTCAAATACAACTGGAACTAATAATACAGCAGTAGGATATGCCGCTTTAATGGATAATACTACCTATAGCAATTCAACAGGCATTGGATATAATGCACAAGTAACTGGAAGCAATCAAATACAATTAGGAAATAGCGAAGTAACATTGGTCAATACAATTGGAGCCATTGCTGCAGGGTTGGGTAGTTCTTCCATTGCAGGTAAATTAAGAATAGGGGGCACCACAGATTCGAGTGCTTCAGCGGCATTGGAAGTGAGTTCAACAAGTAAAGGCTTTTTACCACCTAGAATGAATAATTATCAAAAAACTCAAATTGCATCGCCAATAGCCGGATTAACAATTTGGTGTAGTAATTGCGGGGAATCAGGGGAAATGCAAGTTTTTAATGGAGCTGCATGGACAAATATGATTGGTGGAACAGCAACTGGTACAATAAGTTTATCTATTGGTCAAAGTTACCAAGGTGGTATAGTGGCCTATATACTACAAGTAGGTGATCCCGGGTATGATGCAAATACAGTTCATGGTTTAATTGCGGCAACCACAAATCAAAGTACAGGAATAAGATGGTATAATGGTACTTATACCACCACAGGAGCAACAGGAACTGCTATAGGAACGGGTTTATCCAATACAAATAAAATTATTGCTAGTCAAGGTGCAATAGCTACAAGTTATGCAGCAGGATTAGCGAGAGCTCATAATGGTGGAGGTTATAC
>CAYRBL010000573.1:0-1837 GCA_964422385.1 uncultured Bacteroides sp. | reverse complement strand
GGAGAAGACGTTACAAACACCGAATTAAAGAATATTTTGAGCGAATGCGTCGATAACGAAGACAAGAAAAACCCTTTGAACGACGACGAACTTATGAAGATATTACACGGCAGAGGATACCAGATAGCACGCAGAACTGTTGCTAAGTACAGAGAATTATTAGGGATACCTGTAGCCAGATTAAGAAAAGAAATCATTTAATAATGGAAAAAAGACTCGCTCAATTCATCTCCTACCTCTTTCACCCTTTACTAATGCCCTTTTACATGATGCTGATTATCTTCAGCCTCGACACTTTTGTGTCGTCCGTTATAAATCGCGATTACAAACTTATCGTTTTAGGATATGTGTTCCTCATCACTTTTATTTTTCCTTTAGTAATGACTTTTGTCTTTAAAAAAATGAAAGTTATACAGTCCTTTCAAATGGAAAATCGTCAGGAACGCACACTGCCATACCTCACTGTAATCATTTTTTATTACTCACTTTATTATTTAATGAAGTCGGCAGGAATGCCCACCTTTTATCAAATAATATATCTTGCCATCATATTGCTTACAATCCTATGTTTTTTTATTAATTTTAAATTCAAAATAAGCATACACGCAATGGCAATCGGGGCGTTAATTGGGATAATTATTGGGCTTTCGATACGTTTAAATATTAGTTTGCTTCCATTGATATTAGGCTTAATTATAGTTTCAGGTTTGATTGGTTATGCTCGTTTAGCCCTCAATGCACATAAATCTATCGAAGTTTATACAGGTTATTTGTTAGGTGTAGTTTTTATGATGGGTGTTTTTTATTTCTTATAAAACCTTCTTTTAATTTTCTTTTTTCTCTTGGTTTGAATAAAACTATATTTAAAGATGTTTTTTATTCCACATTAATGAAATAAAATTATTAACTTTGACGAAATTTAAACAAGCCATATTATTAGAAAAAAAATAATGATTGAATCAGAAATAATATCCGAAATAATTAATAAGATAGCATATGGTTACAAACCTGAAAAGATTATTCTTTTCGGTTCTTATGCTGTAGGAAATCCTACAGAGGATAGCGATCTTGATATTTTAGTTATAAAAGATACTGATTTGCCACGTCCACTAAGGTCGGTTCAGGTACGTAAAATGCTTTATGGAGCAAGGATACCAATGGATATTATTGTTTATACACCTGATGAAATTGAAAAATCGAAGAACGACGAATCAGGTTTTATTAATCAAGTTTTAAACAGTGGTAAAACACTTTATGAACGAGCAAATGGATGAAATCAAACAATGGATTATTAAAGGCGACCACGATTTAGGTACCGCCAGTATAACATTTCTACATATTCCTGAATATTTAGATACCATCACTTTTCACTGTCAGCAAGCCGTTGAGAAGTATTTGAAATCATATTTAATATTTCAAGCTACTAAGTTTAAGTTTACACATGATTTGATATATCTTTTAGATTTAATTACTCAAAATGATATAGAATTCGAATCTTATTATGACAAATTATCCGAGTTGCAGGGCTATGCTATTGAAGTAAGATATCCTAATGAAACAATTTTTCTATCTACTGAAAAAGTTCAGAATGCTATTTTTATTGCAAAAGAAATAAGAGATTTAGTTACCTTTAAAATGAATATTTCGATAGACTATAATGAAATAATTGATTCAGAAAAATAGCTTATCACCATCCTTAATTATTTTTATTCACATAATTCCCTTTATACACTACTGTTTTTAAACACATAGGAAAATTTGATTCTGCTATTAGTCCATTTGCTTCATCAAATGGAGCATTCGATGAAGCAAATGGGTCATTCGATGAAGCAAATGG
>CAYRBL010000572.1:0-1862 GCA_964422385.1 uncultured Bacteroides sp. | reverse complement strand
ATAAAAAACAAACAATGATAGAAGAAATCAAAAAAGAACTATTGGGATTAGAGCTACAACACGATATTAAAATTTTATATGCTGTCGAAAGTGGTAGTCGTGCTTGGGGTTTTGCTTCTACGGATAGTGATTGGGATGTTAGGTATATTTATGTGCATCGACTTGATTGGTATCTTAAAATAGATGTGCAAAAGGATAGTCAGGAAGAAATATTAGCTAATGATATCGACCTTGCAGGTTGGGAACTGAAAAAAGCTTTGCGTTTATTCCGAAAATCAAATCCGCCAATTTTAGAATGGTTAAGAAGTCCTATTATTTATAAAGAAAATTTTACAACTGCTGAGATTCTTCGCACATTGTCGAACAAATTCTTCAATCCTAAATCTTGTTTATATCATTATCTGCATATGGCCGAAGGGAATTATGATGCCTATTTGCTGAAAGAAAACGTAAGAGTAAAAAAATATTTCTACGTTTTAAGACCAATTCTGGCTTGTGATTGGATAAAAGAAAAGAATACGATGTCTCCTGTAGAGTTTCATAAACTTTTAGAAAGCCAGGTGACAGATCAAACTGTAAAGAAAGAAATATTGAATTTGCTATCCAGAAAAATGTCGGGAGAAGAACTTAATGAAGAGCCAAAAATTAATATTCTAAATGATTTTCTTGAACAGAAGATTAATTATTATAAAGAATATGTTAAGGCGTTAGATTTTAATAATACTATTGATACATTATTACTCGACGAACTTTTTATTAAAACAATTAATGAAGCTTGGGATACCAAATAGGTTTGTTTGGTATCTACTCACTACAATTATTACAAATCTCAATAGCCTTTCTGTCTCTCAAAATCTCGTTTCTAAAAGCAGTATACTTATTATTTTGCCAGATATCAGCAAAACTTTCGGTCTTTAAATCGCCCATCCTAAAGGTGGCATCCTTATCAAAACAACAAGGCACCACAATGCCGTCCCAAGTAAGCACACACGACTGCCACATCCTGTAACAACGGTTCTTGATCTCCTTTTTTAAGGCATAATTCCCATCCTTTTTTTGAGTATAGCGGGAGTATTTTGTGTTAGCAGGTATCAATGGATTCCCCTTTTGATAGTCGTAAACCTGAGCAGTTTTAAGCTGTAGCTCGTCCACACCTAATTCCTTAGCGAGTTCTTTTATTGCCTCTATCTGGTTTTCGTTAAATCTAAAAACGATAAACTGTAATATAATATATAGTGTACTCTTTTGCGCATTGCGTTGTTTCACCAAAATCTTAATCCCCTCCTTTACCTTCTCCAGATTGCCACCTTTCCGATACTGTTGATAGGTCTCCTGATCGGCTCCGTCTACCGAAATTATCAATCGGTTCAGCCCCGATTCAATAGTTTTGTTGGCAGTATCCTTATTCAAATAATGCCCGTTGGTGGAAGTTGCTACATATATATTATAGTGTCGGGCTTGTTTTACAAATGAAAAAAAGTTAGGATTCAAATAAGGCTCCCCCTGAAAATAGAGGGTAATATAAATAAGTTTGCGATGAATTTGGGTAAGAATATTCTTAAACATATCCATATTCAACTGCCCCGTAGGACGCGTAAACTCCCTTTTGCCCGAAGGACATTCCACACAATGCAGGTTGCAGGAAGTAGTTGGCTCAATAGAAATACTAACAGGCAAACCCCAATGAAAACTTTTCTTAACAAATTTACTTATCGTAAAACTAATATAGATAAGAAAACTATTGAAAAGACGGGGAAAGCTAGTACTCCTAAGCAGCGTAAAGTTGTCAGAGATTTTGTTGCTCAAGTTTAAAATCATTCTTATAAATTTTCGGTTAGTTTGGAAACAACTTTCGAATTTAT
>CAYRBL010000571.1:0-1867 GCA_964422385.1 uncultured Bacteroides sp. | reverse complement strand
TTCCACAACACTAGGGCGAAAATTATATTTTGTAGAGGACCGAGATTCCGGTTTTTAAGGTAAAAAGCAGAAGGATTCTAATAACAAATGGAACGTAATAATTCAGCTAATTTTACAAGTTGCAGTTTTTAATAATTTTCTTTATCGCAGCATCCGATATGGCACTTTCCTCACTTTTATCATAAATTGTAACCAGTAAAATTGATTTCTCAATGGTATTAATAATAATGTTGTAGGTGATAATTCTTGCGCCTCCACTTTTCCCTTTATTTTTAGACTTTATAGACAATCGTATTTTTCGTAAGTTATTACCTAAATCAACTCCCAAATTAGGATTGGCATTAAGTTCTTCTTCAAATAGGATTAGGTCTTGGGGTAAAGACTTGTATTTTTTCTTTAATCTTTTAAATTCTTTTTCAAACTCAGAGGAAACAATAATTTTAATCTTCATCAAGAAGTTGTTTTAATGTTTTCGCTTTTTTCTTCCCAGATACAATATCTTTTACTTCTTTAAGACCAGCTTCAATACTTTTAGCAACATAGGAATCTTCTTTGCTTACCACCTCCACGCTTTTCACATCATTAAGATTGGTAAGGAGATGTTTTAAAAATGGGATGGCTTGTTTGTTTCTAGGAGTTATTATTATCGTTTCCATAAAATCATTTTCACAAAAGTAATAAATTTTAAAAAGCTTCCACATCAACTTTAAATCACTTCTGAACTATGACCAAGTATTCCCATTTGCTGCTTTTTTCGAAATTGCCAAAATTTGAGTCTTAGAGCTTGATGCCCAGTCGGAAATGCATTCAACAAGGGCTCAGAACTTGGATAAAATAATCCGAGTTGCGAAGCATCCGTATTACAATTAACTTAAAATCAAGCAATATGAAGATGCTATTTGGAGAAATTGCTTTTGGATTTTGAGTGAAGTTATAAGCAAATATGTTAGAAGTACCAATCAAAGTATACGAATGATAGTGCAGGAAAGCGTAGCCGATACTTGGTTTAGAACTACGTTCATCATTTGAGAATTCGAGAAAAAAATAAGATGAAGAATATGGAACGCAGATGACGCTGATTTACAAACGCTGATAAAAACGGATTTCTTTATTTGTTGTTTTTAATTTAACAATAAAATATTTTGGTGGTTTTATTATTAAATGTTTTTATTTTTGAAAGTTGCTATCAAACTAAAGTGAATATTAGAGTAAAATTATATATCATACAAAGTGATTGGGGAAAATAATTAATACGAATCCAGAGTTTAATGAAATAAGAGAGGGAGGTGTTCTATCCTTCCTGCTGTAATTTAATATTCAAATTATAAAAAACAAGCATGGAGCTTATACATAATAAACTGACAGACGAAATTATTAAAACTTATTATGATGTTTATAATGAATTAGGCTATGGGTTTCTTGAAAAAGTCTATCAGAACGCTATGTTTATTGAACTAAAATCAAGAGGTTTTACGGTTGAGGCTCAAAAACAAATTAAAGTGTATTACAAAGGCATGGAAGTGGGTGAATATTATGCTGATTTAGTAATTAACAATGTTGTTATATTAGAACTAAAAGCGACCGAAGTTTTAGTTAAGGAATTTGAATGGCAACTTATAAACTATTTAAGAGGGACGAATATTGAGGTAGGATTATTGTTGAACTTTGGAGTGAAACCTGAATTTAGGAGGAAAGTATTTGATAATTCGAGAAAAAAAATAAGATGAAGAATATAGAACGCAGATGACGCTGATTTACAAACGCTGATAATCGCGGAAAAATAATCCGTTTTATCTGTGTTGCGAAGCATCTGCGTTATCCGTGTTCCAATAAATTTAAAACTAAGCAACATAAAGGAGTTATTTGA
>CAYRBL010000570.1:0-1877 GCA_964422385.1 uncultured Bacteroides sp. | reverse complement strand
AGCTCGATACCGTTCAAATATTCTTCAATAACTACTCTCGACGAAGCTTTGCCAAACATTTCGTCGGCAAGCATTGCGTTTAAAGTTTGAATAGCTTCTTCGGCCGAATCTGTAATAATTACTCCTTTTCCAGCAGCAAGTCCATCGGCTTTTAATACATAAGGAGCCTTCAACGACTTAATAAAAAGCTCGCCTTCAGCAATTGTATCCTTTGTAAAAGTTTGATAAGCAGCTGTAGGAATATTATGGCGCATCATAAAGTTTTTAGAAAAGTCTTTGCTGCCTTCCAGCATTGCACCTTCCTTTTGAGGACCGATAACAGGGATGTGTTTTATACTGGCATCATTCAAAAAATAATCGTGTATGCCTTCCACCAAAGGTACTTCCGGACCAACTACCACCATATTTATTTCGTTTTCCAAAACAAATGATTTGATAGCTTCAAAATCGAGAACATCCATATTAACATTGGTTCCACACAAAGCAGTACCGGCATTACCCGGCGCTATATATAGTTGTGTCAACTGTTTGCTTTGCGCAATTTTCCATGCAAGCGTATGTTCTCTGCCTCCCGACCCTAAAAGTAGAATATTCATAGTATAAATTTTGTGCAAAAGTAATCAATTACGAATTACGAACAATAAAAAGTACTTAAAATTTGAAGTTTGGAGTTGTTAAGAGGCTTTTAGCTGTTTAGACAATTAGACTATTAGGAAGAAAAGATTACCGCTTAGCCGATTTCCGGTTTATCGGTTAATTCAAATCCCGTCATTGCGAACGAAGTGAAGCAATCTAATTCTTTGTTTTCCCAATTCGTAATTCGTAATTTTTAATTCGTAATTGATTTTTATTTATAATCAAAGGCATGGGTTAAATATAAAAGAGAGAAGAAGAAACAATTTATCTATTAAATGATTTCTAATCTTTGTAAATTGCTGTCTTATACCCTCTCCTCTTAGGAGAGGGCAGGGTGAGGTCGATAAGTTAGGGGTTAAATATAAAAAGAGAAGAAAGGGATCCTCTTTATACTTTCCATAAAGGTTCATTATCCCAGTTATTTAAAAACCCAAGTTTGTATATTGGGATATTAGGATTATCTTCAATTAGTTTAAGTATTTTTGTTTTTATTTTATGGTTTGGAGTTATCTGATTGCATAAATAAACCATACATGAAATAATTAAGAATGGCTTTTTTGTTTGAACAGGTAAAAGTGGATTTGCAAACCACAAACCTTTAGGATTATTTAAGTGTTCTGTAGGTTTTTTAACCATATTTCTACTCCATAATCTTGAATGATGTGCAATGATATTTCGGATATATGTAATTGGCTCAAGCCAGCTATATAATTCAGAATGTCTGTTTAATCCAAATTCTTTTGCAATAATTGTTTTTTCTTCCAGTTGGTATTGAAGATTTTTGAAAAACTTAGATAACGTGCCGAATGAAGCAATTTCCAGTATCTTCCACGAATCAGCATCAGTATTTGGGTATCGTATTTTCTGATCTTTAATAAATAGCTCCTGACTACGCACAAATTCTTTTTTCAGATCATCAACATGCTTTTTATGTTTATCTTTATCAATAAAAATAGTTTCATTCAAGTACCAAAGACCACCATATTTTAAAGATAAATGATATATCATTTTTGTACGAAGTGCAATCTCTATAGTTTCCAAAGCATCAAATAAGATAAGCCTCATTTGACTATCAAAATCATATCGTGCAATAACATCTTCAAAATAAGTGTCAGGTTTAAAAGTATGTGTAGGATAATTATCTTGCATATCCCACCAATACCCTTTTAAACGATAATAGCTAATGTTTTTTAGAAATTGTGGTGCATTTGCTTCGTCCCTAAAATGCATCCCCCTTAATT
>CAYRBL010000569.1:0-1881 GCA_964422385.1 uncultured Bacteroides sp. | reverse complement strand
ACTTCCATTTATCTTGTGGATAGGGTTATCCCGATGTTGCCCGAGAAACTTTCGAATGGTGTGTGCTCGTTGAAGCCTAATGAAGACAAGCTTTGTTATTCGGCGGTGTTCGAAATGGACGCTAATACCAAGATTCATAAAGAATGGTTTGGCAAAACAGTTATTCATTCCGACCTTAGGTTTACGTATGCTGAGGTGCAATCTATTATTGAAGCAGAAGAAGGCGAATTTGTAAATGAAATTTTAATTTTGCATCAGCTTGCACTTAAAATGCGTGAGGAAAGATTTAGCAGCGGGTCGATTAATTTCAAGTCGAGTGAAGTTAAATTTAAATTGGACGAAACCGGCAAACCTTTGGGCGTATTTGTGAAAGAAGTGAAGGACTCCAATAGATTAATCGAGGACTTTATGCTTTTGGCAAACAAGAAAGTTGCCGAACTTATTGGTAAAAAGAAAAACAGCAACAACGAAGCTAAGACTTTTGTGTATCGTGTGCACGATGAACCTAACCCTGAAAAACTGGGTACTTTTGTAGAATTTTTAACCAAGTTGGGTTACAAAATGAAGTTGGGTAGCCGCAAAAATCTGGCCAACTCTTTCAACTCCCTTTTCACGGCCATCGAAGGAAAAGGGGAGGAGAATATGATAGAAACCATTGCCATCCGCACTATGGCCAAGGCTATTTACACCACCCACAACATCGGTCATTATGGGTTGGCGTTCCCTTATTACACGCACTTTACCTCGCCTATTCGTAGGTATCCCGATTTGATGGTGCATCGTTTGCTCGATATGTATCTTGCCAATAAACCTTCGGTGGATAAGGCCGCTTATGAAGAAAAGTGCAAGCATTCGTCGGATATGGAGAAGAAGGCTGCCGATGCCGAACGTGCTTCTATTAAGTACAAACAAGCAGAATATTTATCTGATAAAATTGGGCAGATTTTCTTTGGTTTGATTTCGGGTGTTAGCAAATGGGGATTATTTGTGGAGATAGAAGGAAATAAATGTGAAGGTATGGTTTCGCTCAAGACGATGGCTGATGATTATTATTATCTGGATGAAGAAAATTATCAGGTAATAGGGCAGCGTTATGGTCAAAAATATAAGCTTGGCGATAGGGTGCAGATTAAAATTATAAGAGTGGATATTGCCAAGAAACAAATGGATTTCGAATTTTTCGACAATGGTATTTCCGAAAGGAAGCCTATTTATAAAGATGTAAGAGATATGGAAAAGCCGAAGATTAAAAATAAAGATGGCAAGGGGAAGAGGAAAAAGTGAGACTTTTAGCTTTTTAGACAATTAGACTTTTAGCTTTTTAGGCGATTAGACTATTAGGGAAAAACAATTATTAACTACGAACGTCATTGCGAGGGCGAAGCCCGAAGCAATCTCATTTATTAATAAACTATTAGCTTTTTTTGTGATTAGACTTTTTAGGAAAACAATATTAAACCTAATTCTGTACAAGCAGGATTAGGTTTTTTTTATTTAGATGTGTTAACCCTAGCATTTATGCTAGGGAAAAGATAATAAGTATGAAATTGGGATTTATCCCTGATGTTTTTTAGTTCAAATATCAGGGATATATCCCTTTTAATTTCTTTTTTAGTGAACCCCTAGCATAAATGCTAGGGTTAATAGATTTTTTTATTTTAATGAAATTCTTTTTTTAAAAATAAAATAAAAAATATTTTTAATATAGACATTGCTTAAGTATAATAACTTAGAAAAAATAGTTGCCTTATTGCAAAAAGTTGCAATAGCCTTACATTTTTCGGGGAAGCAATCCGGAATATTCCGGATTATGCTAAAAATCCTAGGGAGGCATACCCAGATATTTCACATAGGCTAACTTTTTTCGGGGAGGCATACTGA
>CAYRBL010000568.1:0-1881 GCA_964422385.1 uncultured Bacteroides sp. | reverse complement strand
AAATAATCAATACTATTTACCTTAAAAGCTTGTATGGCGTACTGATCATAAGCAGTAATAAATATAACTGGAGAAGTAACTTCTATTTGTTTAAAAATCTCGAAACACGAACCGTCTGCCAGATGTATATCCATCAACATTAAATCAGGATGTTTATTTACCTTTAGCCAACTTACAGTATCAGTAATAGTCTCGAAATTGTCGATAATTTCGGCATCAGGCTGCAATTCCTTCACCAACCGCTCCAATCTTCTCGCTGCAGCCTGCTCGTCTTCTACTATTAAAATTCTCATTTTATAATATATAGTTTCGTAATTCGTAATTCGTAATTGATTTAATTTTCTTCCAGCATTGGAATTGAAACAATGAAATTATTTGCCGAAATCATTACTTCAACTTCTTTATCTGATAAAAATTTATATCTGTTCTTTATATTATGCAAGCCTAAACCTGCTGAAGGCTCTTCTTCTATACGTTTTTGAACATTATTTTTTACAATAATATAATTGTTTTCATTAACAGATATGTCAATAATCAAAGGTCTGCCTGTAGCAATTATATTATGTTTAATTGCATTTTCAACTAACATTTGAAGCGTAAGTGGAGCCACTCCTTTTGTTAAAAACACATCTGGAATCGAAGTATTCATAATTAAATTATCACCATACCTTTTCTTTTGTAAATAAATATAAGTATTAATCAATTCTAGCTCTTCCGAAATACTTATAACAGATTTATCACGCAACTGAAGTATCGTCCTAAAAAAATCAGAAAGCTTCTGAACATATTCAACAGCTGATTCTTTGTCCTCTTCAATTAATGTAATAAGAGTATTAAAACTATTAAATAAAAAATGAGGATTCACTTGGTTTTTTAAAGTTTCGAACTGTGATAATAAACTCTCTTTTTCTAATTCCTGAGAGCGTTTATTCGATTTCATCCATTCGATATATAAATAAACGCCCTCGTGAATAAATGTAATAACCAACGAAACAATAACAGTACCAGTATATATATCGATGAAATTATATTTAGTAGCAGCCTCATCCGTTAGGTAACAATATCCACAAATAAAAATTACACCAACAGCTATTAAATTATATGCAATTATAGAAAATATTTCCCAAATTAAATGCTTTACAGGATGCTTTTCCCATGGAAATATTGTCCATATTTTAAGTACAATATACCTGCATCCTGCCCATATTAAAGCTGTGCTTATTGTAGAAAAAAAGATATTCTCAAAGATTAAATTAAGTGGCTTATTGGAGAACAAACCAAAAACTATTGGAAGCACAACTCCCATAAATAATATCCCACCTATCATTATTAATGTTTCGTAGAACTTCTCTTTAGTATTACAGTTTTTGTTTTTCATTATTTTTTATTTAAAATGATTCGGTAAAATTAAAAAATAATTCGATATTGTGGTATAATCATTAATCCTGTTTGGTAAGTATACGAAACTTCTCCTGTTTTAGTATTTAATTTTTGGGTATAAATGTTCTTCTGGTCAAACAAATTCTGAATATCTAAAGCCCATTCCTGAGTTATTTTTTTACCATTTCTTCTATAAGTTATTTTCAAATCGGTGCGCGAATAATCTTTATATTGCAAACTGTATGCTTTACTTTCATCATATTGTTGATAATATTTACCACTTGCAGCATCCAATTTTACAGTACTTGGAGTATATCTTTGCCCACCTGCTAAAGTTGTTTTTAAGTCGATACTTATAATATTTCTTGCTTTTTGATCTTTATTTTTACTACCCAAAACAAATTCTTTTCCAATTAATGCATTTGCTACATAATTACCATTAAAAGCTGTATTGTGCTCAACATTATCGCTTCCTTTGTATTTTGAATCGAAAACTGAAGC
>CAYRBL010000567.1:0-1893 GCA_964422385.1 uncultured Bacteroides sp. | reverse complement strand
GAATATATATATGCGTTATTACGATATGCAGGATTGGTATCCCAGTCAGTGTATGCAGTACCATTGCTAATTACCCAATCAATAAGTTTGGTATATGCTTTTGTAATCTCTGCTTTTTCTAAAGGATAATTAAAACTTTCATACGTTTTAATTGCCCAAGGTAAATTAGTTTTTGTTCTATAATATCTGTTTGAAGCAGGTATGCTATTATCATCACCTGTACCTAACAAAGCAATATTAGCTAAAGAAGTTGGTTTGTAGTCAGGAAGGTGAACTTCTTTACCTCTTGTTTTATTAATCATAATGAATGGATTAAAAGATGTTGCAGTTAAACTTGAAATCCCAACTGCTCCAGCTGAACCCGGTACACCATTTTCCATAAAGGTAAGTTTTACATTTAATGTTACAGGAGCTACAAATGGTTCTCCAACAACTGTATTTACTGTCCAATGACCCGGAGTTGGTGTAAGAACATCTGCTATGCTTCCAGCAACAATTATTGTAGCATTTGTTTGACCGTTTTCTGTACCATTAACACCTATTTGTGAAATAGTACCAGGAATTGTACCTGTAACAGTTCTAATTGCATTTGGATTAATACCTGTTAGTTCAAACCCAAATCCATTATCATAACTAGCACCAGTTGCTCTAAATTTTAAATTATAAAATATTTCTACAATTTTATTCTGAGCATTAGTAACTATTTCATAATTATAATCAACTACTACATCATTCATATCATAATCACCTTTATAAGGCCAACAATCTTCAAATGCTAATGTCGAAAAATGATTAACTACAGGAACATATGTTCTATAAGCTCTGTATTGATCGTTAGGAAAAGCATCGTCAGCATCTGCAACACCATCTCCATCAGCATCCTGAATCAAAGGTAATGGAGCACACGCATTAGAAGGATTCGACCAATAAGTACCAGGAATTACAAAATCGTCAGAAATTGCTCTTTCATTTCCACCTGTACCTATCCAGCTAAAAAGTATTTTATAAACATGTAAGTTGTCATTTGCAATAGCTGCAGGTATAGCTATACTTACATTTTGAACTGCCGTGCTACTGAAATTTGTAAACGATAGAGAATCTATTCTTACAGTTGTCCCTTCATTATATGGAGCAACAGCATCATAAGTAACATACGAAACCACAACTCTTTTCATTGAAACTCCATTTCCAGCACCATCTAATCTTGTTTTAAATGTTATGTTTCCACTTCCCATTTTCATCCATGGAGATTTTACCCAACATGCTCCTAATGACAAACTAGTTAATGAGTTTCCTCTTAACGACCAACTACCGTCTATTACCAATACAGTATTTGTATAAGCAGTTGCACCAAAACCCCAGCATGCTGCTTGTTCAGTTGGTCTATTACCCGATTCGCAAGTTAAAGTTAACTGTGCTTTTGTATTAAAACTAAATAATATTCCTATAATTAATACTATTCCGAATTTTGTTATTGTTGTTTTCATTTTAATTCGTTTTTAAAATTAATAACTATTTAAATTAAAAGTGCAATCAATGGCATTATTTGTTATAGGTACTACCTTTGTAAATGGGCCATACTCAACTATAATTTCATTAACGTTTGCTGGTATAGCAACTACAGTTTGAATACCTTCGGTAGGACTTACCATTCCTTTAAAATACACATCTCCTTTTGCGTTTTTAACTGTGGTGCTCATCGTGTGAGAACCTTGTATTTTTATGTTTAAATTCTTTGATGTTTGCCAACTAAAATTAGTTGTAGCAGATAATTCTGCCATACTTTTTGGCGTGTTTTCTGTTTGACTTGGGACAACAGTATCTTTTTTACAACTATAAAATCCTATTGTTAAGATAAAGAGTCCAATTAAAATGTTTTTTGTTTTCATGGCG
>CAYRBL010000566.1:0-1899 GCA_964422385.1 uncultured Bacteroides sp. | reverse complement strand
CTTATGGAATGGCTTTAAGATGGTATATCACCGGACATGCACCATGGAGTAATGGATACGAAGCTCTAATCCTTGTAGCTTGGGGTGCATTACTTGCAGGTTTCAGTTTTGCAAGATATCTTAAGCTAATATTAGGTGCTACAACTTTACTTGCATTCTTAGTGCTGATGACAGCAAGTCATAGTAGCTATGATCCACAGTTAACAAACTTACAGCCTGTACTTAAATCATATTGGTTGATTATTCACGTTGCAACCTTAACTATTAGTTACGGATTCTTAGGCTTAGGGTTTATATTGGCATTAATGAATATGTTTATTTATATCATTAAAAATAAAGATAATTACGAAAATTTAGACATGGTAATATCAATCATTACTCATGTTATTGAAATGTTACTAATAATTGGATTGTTCTTAGCTACACTTGGTACATTCTTAGGTGCTGTCTGGGCAAACGAATCTTGGGGTAAATACTGGGGATGGGATGCTAAAGAAACTTGGGCGTTGATTATCGTTGTTACCTATTCAATAGTATTACACATGAGATTTATACCTAAATTCAATACCAAATTTACATTTAATGTAGCTTCAGTATTTGGTTTTTCAAGTGTAATTATGACTTTCGTTGGAGTTAATTATTATTTGTCAAAAGGGATGCACAGTTATGGTGCTGGAGATACCCCAATATTCCCATTATGGGCTTGGGGCATGATTTTTGCAGTAATATTTTTAACTATTATAGCTGGAATAAAAGAGAAGAATAATAAAAACAATTTAATTAAATAAATATTAATCAAAAAAAACTAAAATGAAAAAACTTTCAATTGTAATAGCTTGTATGCTATTCTTGTTTAGTAATGTTTTATTAGCTCAGAACAAGTACATCGGAGCTAAAAATTGCAAAATGTGCCACATGTCAAAAGGAAAACAGTATCCTACATGGAGTGAATCAAAGCATGCAAAAGCAGTAGAAACCTTAAAAGGTGAAGCAGCTTTGAAAATTGCAAAAGAAAAAGGAATTACAAGTCCTTCAACTGATGCTAAATGTTTAAAATGTCACTCTACAGCATCAACTGTTCCTGCTAACTTAAATGGTGGTATTACAACTGAAGAAGGAGTTTCTTGTGAAGCTTGTCATGGACCTGGTAGTGCTTATAAAGCACCAGCAGTTATGAGAAATCAAGCTGAAAGCATCAAGAATGGTTTGATTATTCCTGATGAAAAACTTTGCGTAAAATGTCATAATTCAGAAAGCCCAACTTTCAAAGGCTTTGATTATGCTAAATACAATGCAAAAATAACTCACAAGAACCCTAAATAATTATTTATTTTAAGATAAAAAATAAAGTAAAATGAAATATTTCCTACAGACATTATGTTTTTTTGATAGTATTAAAATATACTGTCTGTAGGTTTTTTTTAATTCTTTATAAACTAATAATATTTTTCAAATGAAATTACCTCGTCCCTTTTACAATTATATATCTTACTTAGGTAGTATTATTGCGTTAATAGCTTGGATAACTTTGATCTTTTTTGTTGTTCAAATCTATTTTTTCAAAATAGATAACGTCTATTTTGATCTTTATACTTTTATTGTTACCCCAGCATTTATTATATTAGGGCATGTACTCATCCCTATTGGAATGTACCGTACAAGAAAAAAACTTAAGAAAGGGATTCAAGTTTCTGATGAGAAATTATTAGTCCTCAATTTAAGTGATCCTAAAACAAGAAATGCGATCTTAATTTTTTCAGTTGTCTCTATGTTCTTTATCATAACTACAATTATTGGTAGTTACAAAGCTTTCCATTACTCAGAATCTGTTGAATTCTGCGGAAAACTTTGTCATAAAGTTATGGAGCCAGAATATGTAGCTTATCAAAACTCTCCTCA
>CAYRBL010000565.1:0-1902 GCA_964422385.1 uncultured Bacteroides sp. | reverse complement strand
CAAGAAGGAAACAAAACAGACGAATCATTAGGTTTTGGTATGAATGGTACTGGAATAAGAACAGGTATGACTATAGGTTTTGCTTTCTAAAAAAAATAATTTTACACAATAAAAAAAGGAGTATTAGTTTAAACTAATACTCCTTTTTTATTAGATTTTTTTAAAGAAAAGAGGCATTAACTATGTAAATTTTGATGGATCTTCACTTCCTTATTTTTTTATAATGCCCCTTTAGATCTTTATAAAAATTAATCCATATATGGATATTTATAATCAGTAGCTGGTATCAATGTTTCCTTAATCGTACGAGGACTAACCCATCTCAACAAATTGAGGTAACTACCTGCTTTATCATTTGTACCCGAAGCACGAGAACCTCCAAATGGCTGCTGACCAACCATAGCTCCCGAAGGTTTATCATTTATATAGAAATTACCTGCCGAATATCTTAAGGTTTTGCAAGCTCTAACCATCGAATATCTATCGTTACTAAAGATAGAACCAGTCAATGCATAAGGCGAAGTACGGTCGCAGATACCTAATGTTTTTTCAAAATCTGCATCCTCATACACATAAATTGTCATAACTGGGCCGAAGATTTCTTCTTCCATAGTTAAAAAATGAGGATTAGTAGTAACTATAACAGTTGGTTCTACAAAATAACCTATTTCTTTATTTCCGTTTCCACCTGCTATAATTTCTGCATCATTGCTCTCTTTAGCTTTATTGATATAACTCATAATATTGTCAAATGAGTTTTCCTCAATCACAGCATTCACAAAATTATTCAAATCTTCAACACCACCTACCTTCATATCTTTAGCCATCGCAACAACCATTTCTTTTACTTCTGGCCATATCGATTTAGGAATATACGACCTTGAAGCAGCCGAACATTTCTGTCCTTGATATTCGAAACCACCTCTAACGATAGCTGTAGCCAATTCGCGTTTGCATGCCGAATTATGTGCAAAAATAAAGTCTTTTCCACCTGTTTCGCCAACAATACGAGGATACGATTTGTAATTAGCTATATTATCGGTCATCTGTTTCCACAACTGATTAAAAGTTCTGTTAGAGCCTGTAAAGTGCAATGCAGCAAGGTCTCTGTCGTTCATTACTACATCACTTATCACCGAACCTTTGCCAGGTATAAAATTAATAACGCCATCAGGTAAGCCGGCTTCTTTAAAAATCTGCATCAAATAATAGTTCGAAAGCAGCGATGTAGTTGCAGGTTTCCACACCGTGGTGTTTCCCATAAGGGTTACGGATGTGTTCAAATTGGCTGCAATAGCTGTAAAGTTGAACGGAGTTATTGTATAAATAAATCCTTCTAACGGACGATACTCCAAACGGTTGATAGTTTCGTTTTCCGAACTTGGTTGTTCACTATATATTAAAGATGCAAAGTGCACATTAAATCTTAAGTAGTCAATTACCTCGCAAGCAGCATCTATTTCGGCTTGAAAAGCATTTTTGTCCTGACCTAACATTGTTGCTGCGTTCAACATATAACGATACTTAACTGATATCAACTGAGCTGCTTTTAGCATTATAGATGCTCTTTCTTCCCAAGCCAGCGTCATCCAGCTTTCCTTTGCGCACAATGCGGCGTCTATTGCCATTTGCGCTTCCTTTTCTGTTGCCATGTGGTAGGTTGCCAATACATGTTGGTGATTATGTGGCATTACTACCTTGCCCATTATTCCGGTTTTCACCTCTCTGCCGCCTATTATCAATGGTATTTCTATTTGAGTGTTGGATTGTCTTTCGATTTCCTCCATCAATAATTTGCGTTCTTTACTTCCGGGCATATAGGATAATATTGGCTCGTTAATTGGTTCTTTGAAATTAAAAATTGCGTTGTTCATTTTGTATAAAGTTTATTTTATTATTGGT
>CAYRBL010000564.1:0-1904 GCA_964422385.1 uncultured Bacteroides sp. | reverse complement strand
AATTAAGAGTTGCTCCAGCTAACTCGGTACCTATTGCTCCTCCATGGTTTGTAGAAGTATTGGAATATAACAAGCAGTTGATTACATTAGCAGTTCCCGAACTAACATGTATTGCAGCTGAATAATAAGATTGGTTTCCAGTAAAGGTACAAGCTCTGGTATTAAAAGTATTTGTTGTTTGATACATTGCACCACCAGCACAATTTAATATTAAAGCTGTTTTATTCGTAGTAAAAGTACAATATGCGTTATTAACTGTACCAGCAAATTGGAAGATTGCACCACCAAAAGTTGCTGCATAATTTGAAGTAAAAGTACAGTTAGAATCTGTAGTGATAGCTGCAGCAGCATTGTTATATATAGCACCACCACTTTTACCAGCAGTGTCAGTTGTAAATGAACAATTATAATTATACAGAGTACCTAAATCATTAAATATAGCACCACCAAAACTTTTGGTATTACTTGCTACATTTGATGTAAATGTATTATTTGTATTTGTTAAGGTGCCTTGGTATAGATATATTGCACCACCTTTTTGGGTTCTACTACTACTTGTGTTTGTTGCTTTGTTAGCTGTAAAACTTGAATTGGAAACATTAACACTTCCACTATTTATAAACAAAGCACCGCCATAGTTATTATCAGCTGCATTATTTTTTGTAATGTTAGCTGCAAAATTACATGAGTCAAATAATAAAGTAGAGTTTGTTGCCCAAACAAGAACTCCAGCACCTTTATGAATGTTAGTATTTCCTGTAATAATATTTCGTTTTGAATTTACATTACCATTGAAAATAAACATACCTGCACCACCATTACTTTGTGTTATATTATTCGAAATAGAATCTCCTGTTGCTGTTAAGTATGCATCAGTATTGTTTGTATATATACCACCACCATATCTATAAGCAGTGTTATTAGTTATGTAACTAGTATCAATGGTAAGGTTACCGCTCATTAAAAAGATGGCACCACCATCACCTGTAGGATTATATAAAGAAGTATTATATCTTAAAACAGAATTATTCCTTATTTTAACAGTGCCATTACTAATAAATAAACCTCCACCAAAACCTGTAGATACAGCATTTGATTTAATATTACAAGCATTGATATTTAATATTGCAGTTGTTTTATCAACATAAACACCTCCTCCGTAAGCTACAGAAGTATTGCTTAAGAGGCTACAATTGTTAAGATTTAAAGTTCCATTTCCAAGCCAAATAGCTCCAGCAGCTGAACCTGCTCCTACAGCAGTATTTGCAGTATAGGTAACATTATTATTAGTGTGTGTACCGCCGTCATTATATATACCAGCACCCCAAAAACCAGAGTTACTACTTAAAGTACTTCCTGTGTTAACAGTAGTACCTGACAACTGATAAATACCTCCTCCATATTGCGCAGTATTTGAAGTAAAAGTAGATGTGTCAATAGTAGTAATTGTCTTTAGGTAAGCTCCTGCTCCGCTATATAATGCAGTATTAGAAGTAAAATTACAATGAGAAAGTAAGAGCGTTCCATCGTTTTGATAAATACCTGCACCATCATTTGCATTACAATTAGTAAATGTTGTATTAGATATGCTAAGTGTAGTGTTTGCATTATCCACGTAAACTCCCCCTCCTTGGCTACCTGAAGCATAACCATGGTTTAAAGTTAAGTTCTTTAAATAAACATTTCTTACATTTATACAAGCAATATTGAATGCTCTATATAGTGAATTTCCATCAATAGTTATTCCATTTGCCAATGAAGTAGCATCAATAGTTAGGCCTTTATCAATAGCTAATTCGCTTGACAAAGTAATGGTTTGACCATTTAAAGCATTATCAAAAGTAATTACTCCATTATCACAAGCATCTGCTATTGCCTGACGTAAAGATCCTGCACCAGCATCG
>CAYRBL010000563.1:0-1928 GCA_964422385.1 uncultured Bacteroides sp. | reverse complement strand
TCATCAATAGCTTCTTTGCGTTCAGCTTTAAGAGTTACCGTGTTTCCTTTATATGTAAAAGGTTTTTCCTGAAAATCTTCCTTCCATCTTTTATTATTACCTATAAAACATTTCCAAGTACTGCTACCTTTCTGCTGAAACGACAATTGTGCATCGCGCACATCGCCAACAGGCTCTAAACAAAACACCTCGATAAGGCTGCCACTCTGCTTACGAAACAGGATACGGGCATGAATAACCTTGGTGTTGTTGAAAATAAGAAGGCTTTCCCTAGGTAAAAGATCAGGTATTTCGTTAAAAGCACGAACAGCCTTTTTGCCGTTTACAAAGCACATCAATTTTGAGTCATCACGCTGTTCTAAAGGGAACTTAGCAATAGATGCTTCGGGTAAATCGTAGTTATAGTTTTCAATAGTAATATTACTGGGATCAAACATGTGTTGGATTTTGCTGCAAAGGTAGTAAAATTATCGTTACTACAGGGTTTTTATGATTTTTTAAGGATGTTTTAAAAGGGGAGGAGGTATCTGAAATTAATCAAGAAATAGAATGCTACCTCCATCAAAAAGCTTGCCATCATACAGTTCCACAATATCAAGACCTGCATTAAAAATAAAATCTTTAATAATATCACCCTGCTGATGGTGACGCAAACTTCCGATAACATAAACAGTATTTTTATAAACACCGCAAGCACCTCCGAAAAAACCGTGCTTAAAGCCAGACAACTCCACATCGAGGGGCGAAACATAGAGGATATTTAGGTAAGCGTCCTTTAATTTAGCATAAATTCCTTCGTCAGAAGTAATGTAAGAATTGTTGGTTAGAGGCAACAGATTACAACGGGTATATGCCTGCTTAACATTGATAACAGTTTTATTTTTGGTATGATATAAGATGCTCTCTTCCGTAAAATTTGTGTTGTGAATAAGAAAATCTTCAGTAACTACGGCATTGTAATGCGCAGAAGAAGGATATTTATCGCCTACATTTTTAATACCTTTAATAAGATTAATATTATTATTTAATAAAATATAGGTGTAATAATCAGGTAGGTTAGGGGCGGCAATAAGTGTTGAATTATTTGTTTTGCAAAAGAAAATATCGGGATGACCGGAAATGGCATCGTAAGTGATTTTTGAAGTTTCGAGTTCGACTACTTCGGCAAGCTTACATAATGATTGCTTAGCTAGTTGTGGTATCTTTTTATCAATTATAATCAACATAAAAAGTATCTCCTTTTAAGAGTTTATCCACTTTGAAGGTAGCAGTTTTATAATACTTAAGAAGCAATTTGCGGTTGCTGCCGAAATAACCCACAGCAAAATTGAAAGCCTTAGCAGAAGTATGAATACAAATGTTTTTATCAGAATTATCGGTATTAAAAAGATAGGTAAATTTATCTTTCCATATCTCTGTCATCACCAATTCTTTGAAAGAAGCATGAAAAGGACCCGCAATCAGGTCAGCACCATTGAGTAAGCCCTCGGAAGGATGCAAGCCAATACGCAAAATAGTAACATTGGCAGCATCAAACATGTTTACCAAGTCTTTGACCTGACTAATAGCAGCTTCCAGACTCAAAGGTGAATACTTTTTATCGTTAAATAAATCTTCCAGGGGCGTATTCTTGATAACCAAAGTGGGATATATCCTGGTATTATCCGCACCTGCATCAATAATCTGCTGAGCAGTGGCAATAGCCTTTTGAGGAGTATCCAAAGGCAAGCCAACCATCATCTGCAAGCCCAGTTCGAAGCCAGAATCCTTGATTAATTTAGCAGCTTTTATAACATCAGCAGCAGTATGCCCTCTACCAGAGTAGCTGAGCACTTCATCGTCCATCGACTGAGCCCCTAATTCGATAGTACGTACGTTATATTTGTGCAAAAGCACCAGGTTTTCCTCGTTGATATAGTCAGGACGCG
>CAYRBL010000562.1:0-1931 GCA_964422385.1 uncultured Bacteroides sp. | reverse complement strand
ACAGTACTTGACGTGGTACGTAAGATAGAGAAATAAATAAAGAGGCTTTTAGCTGTTTAGGCTGTTAGGCTTTTAGGAAAACAAAAGGTTGTCTAAATTTAGGCAGCCTTTTTTTATTTTACTGAAATTCCTTCTTAGAAGTAGGCTAGGGGGATGTTTCAGTATTATAATATTTTTTCTTTTTGTCTTATATAATATTCCTATTAAATAAAACAATAAGAAGATAAGAAAAGCCATTAAAACCATTATGGTATGAATAAGGCCTTCTATTTCTTTTATTTTAAAAATAAAGACAGTTTTTTTTAAATTAATTATAGATGGTATAATAATAATGTGTACTTTTGTAATACTTATTCCAAAGCATATAACTTTTCGATAAGTTGGTAGCAATTGCGAATATATGAGAAGCAATTCAACCATAGAAACAGAAATAGAAAGCATTCTTTTTTAACTTAGCAGCTTACATTAGTCTCCAATTAGAGCAATCAAATTATGAGTAGAAATTCTTCTTATGCAATCGGTATGTCATATCCTGTCTTCTTTTATCATACTAAAGAGGATAATTCGGCTTCTTTAATAGTGCCAAATCGATATATGAACAAACCCAATCATAGAGCAGTCGGCAGTGGCTGTCGGTTGATGAGCTACCAGAGTAGGTCTTCCGACTCTCATACATGGTCAAAGGAGAGCGTCTGTCGGTTGATGGACACACGCTGTCGGTCGACTTGCTACCAGAGACAGTCTACCTTCTACACGAGTCAGTCTAATGATTACCCGAGTAGGTCTACGGACTCGTATACTTGGTCAACGGAGAGCGACTGCCGATTGCTCTACAGCCGCTGTCGATAAAAGGGGAATGACAGTGATACTACAGAGTGAGTTAGAAGCAAAAATTAGTAGTTTTGTACTAAAAAGATGTGGTTTTATTGTTTTTATTCATACCATAATAAGACTTCTTTGTGTGATTATAATTTTTAATATAATGATGAGAATAGGATGAAGTTGTAGTATTTTTCTTTTTCTTTAGTTTAAAAGTATTTTATACCAAAGAAAAAGTCTTATTATAAAAATAAACATTAAAAAAATAAATCTAATACTAAAAATAATGAGCAGAAAAATTAAAGTAATAAAAACAATGAGTTCGGAGATTGAATCCGACATAATATTGGAATCGGAAGGTGTTGCTAACCTTCAAACAGAACATCTTGCAAAGATTCCGAACATACCTTTTGTTAGGGTAGTAATTATGGTAGTAGTGGCTAAAGCTTCACTACTTTATGGAAATAGTCATCGCAGGACGGCTGGAGATACCCTGCGACTGATAGCTTGTTTGAAGCAATTGGCGCAAATGTATTACGATAACGGAGAATATTATGAGAGAAGAGCCAACGAACTTAATGACCCTTCGATGATTGAAGATTTGGGTTATCTACTTTGGAATCCTAAGAAACGATTTGTAAAACCTGCTATAGAAGTAAGAAATACCAATATTCCCGGAGAACTGTTGGTGATAGTAAAGAAAACAATCAGACCTAGATATTATATCATAGAGTGCTCGTATGCTGATACTAAAGTAGTGTTAAGACGCGACAACATAGGGAAAGCTACTGGCGAAATACTAAAAGGATTCGAAAGAGGAGCTTTGTTAATGTTCAGGTCGCAAGCCGTTGATTTAGATGGCAACAAAAGCGAATGGACAGGCTATTTTGTAATCAGAGTGGCTTAAAATTCAATTACGAATTACGAATTACGAAAAAGGCTATTAGCTGTTTAGACTTTTAGGCTATTAGGAAGAAAACCTAACAGGTTTTGGAAACCTGTTAGGTTTAGTAAAAAAGAAAGAGCCGTTATCATTTGTTTGATAACGGCTCTTTATACCTCACCCCCAGCCCCTTTCCTAAAAGGAGAGGGGCTGGGGGTGAGGTGTAATT
>CAYRBL010000561.1:0-1941 GCA_964422385.1 uncultured Bacteroides sp. | reverse complement strand
AGATAGCTTCAGGTGACTGGAGTTCAGACGTGTGCTCTTCCGATCTTTACTAAAACCGGTAGATTTAATACTGAAAATAGCAGTTTAGGAAGAGCAGCTATGTTTTTAGGTGATGATGACACTGCTAATTTAAATGGTCATGTTTATCTGATAAGACTTAAAAAAGGTATTGTAAATGAATTTGTGCTATTTATAATAACCACAAATCAGTACAGAGAACATATTCGAAGAGTTTGTGTGGGAGGTATAGATAAAAGGCAGATAAACAAAGAACATCTGGAAGAATTCCCTATTATTTCTCCACCAATTGAGCTTCAACAGAAATTCACTAATATTCTTTTATCCATAGAAGCGCAAAAGCAGCAAGCCCAGGCCAGCCTGCAAAAAGCAGAAAATTTGTTTAACAGCCTGCTGCAACGGGCATTTAAAGGGGAGTTGGTAGTATGAGTACATGGTTTCAAATCGTAATCGCTACATTAGCTGTCATCGTGAGTAGCAGTCTCTCTTGGCTCAGCTATCGAAAAGGTAAAGCAGATCTATTCTTTCAACTATTTACAAAGTATAACGAAAAGTATAGCAGGTTGAATGATAAACTTTATTTGATTCTCGAAAAAGAAGCTACACTTGATAGAAATCTGATACAAATAAAAGACTTCAGTAAAGAGGAGATTAACACAATTATGGATTATCTGAACCTCTGTTCTGAAGAATATCTCTGGAGAAAGAAAGGATTCATTGACAAGAATGTTTGGGAGTCGTGGCAAGATGGTATCCAATGGTGGTACGACCATTCTGTTCTTATTCAGCTAGTTTGGAAGGAAGAGTTTAAACAAAAAAAGAGTTACTACATTGATGATAATAAATCATTTATAAAGCTAAAATAACTTGGAAAAGTGATAGATTAATGATAATCAGTAATACCAACTAAATCTAACCAATATGAGCGGACGCGATTTTATTCAGGCAAAACAAATTGCCTGGGCTAACAGAAAAAACATTGAACTTGTAGGAAGCCAATCCGACAAAGGGATGAAGGTTTACGTGAAGAATATTGAAGATAATTTTTTCGAACCACTAACAGAAGATACTAGGAAAGCTTTTGACGGTGGGGATGGTGGAGAATTAAAAACAAAAGGAAAAACTTTACCCAAAATGCAAGCTTTGCATTCTTCTTCCGTACTTGGTGTAAATATCTTTCAGTATTGGGAAAATATTGGTAAAGTCCGTGATGTCGCTTTTGCTTGTGGATTTTGCGCAAAAAGAAATAAAAACTCTTATGAAATCAAATTTGAAGAGAAATTTGAGATTAGTGATAAGTTCCCAAAAAAACCGAATATTGATGTAGTAATTTTGAATTCATCGAATTCAAAATTTACGGAATTTGATACTGAGTGCAAATTCGCTGAAGCATATTCTTCAAGGAAACATGATGGACTAAAAGAAATGTATTTATCAGATATTCCAAAGCAATGGAAAGATATTCCTCATCTTCATGAGTTGGCAAAGAGTATTTCGCCAATTGATAAAAGCTATAAATTTCTTCACTCTGCTCAGTTAATAAAACACATTTTAGGTTTAAAGAAGAAACATGGCAAATCATCTTTTCGACTACTTTATTTATGGTACGATGTTTATGGGCCAGAAGGAGCGAAACATCGAAAAGAGATAACGAAATTTAAAACCATTGCTAAAAAAGACAATATCAATTTCCTTTCTCTAAGTTATCAGGAGCTGATCGTTAAAATGTCAAAACATTTATACCAAGGCAACGAGAAGTATATTGACTACATGACAGACAGATATTTGTAAAAGTTTATCAGAATGAAACTTTATAGTTTCCCCCCGATTGAACCAGTTGAACCAATGGTGCTAATCTTAGGCACTATTCCAGGTAAGAAATCATTGGAATTGAATCAGTATTATGGTCATGGTGGTAATCAA
>CAYRBL010000560.1:0-1942 GCA_964422385.1 uncultured Bacteroides sp. | reverse complement strand
ACTGTCAATGTATTTCCATTAAGTGACAAGGAATTTCCAGAATAAATAGTCACTGATAATACAGCAGGCGACACATCTAAAACAATATCGTTTGTACCTGTTTTATTAACTTGTACAACATCTAGAACATTAGGTACTCCTGTAGGAGTCCAGTTATTAGCAGTATTCCAGCTAGAACTTATGCTACCGTTCCATACCTTGGGTATATTATTGAATGTCAAGTTGGTATTGTCACTTACATTGGTACTGTATTGAGAGTTTAATGCTGTTGCATTACTGTTTGTGATATCCTGAATAGAATTATAAATTAAATTATTTGTTCCACCTGGATTATAATTAATTAATGCTGCAGTTCCACTTGAAGAACTCTGTATGGTTAATAAATTGCTTAATGATGCACCATTTAAAGTTAAATTACCACTAAATGTTTGTGTTAAGCCCGCAGGTAATGTCAAGGTAGCAGGTGAAGAAACAGATTTTGTAAAATTCACAAAGCTATTTGCACCTGTTATTGATTGGTTAGTGCCAATAAAAACTACTGAACTTGAGCTGCCGGCAGTAAAAGATCCTGCATTACTCCAGTTTCCAGTCACATTTAGTGTAGAAGAAGATCCTGTCGCAAATGTTCCCCCTGTTATTGATAAATTACCATTCACATTCAGCGTAGAAGAGGCTGTAGTAGATAATGTCCCACCTGAAATGGTTAAATTATTGAAGGATGTTGGAGTTGAAGCTATTGATGAAGTACCAGAGAAACTTACATTACTGCTTGTTGTTGTAACCGTACCAGACCCGGCAGTATAGATACCATTAATATTTATGGGGTTTGCTGTAGATAAAGTCCGGTTACCACCTGTAAGATTTAACCCCCCATTGTAAGTGCCAGCAACTACGGTTTGTGGCGATGCGCTATTATAATTTATTAGTTGACTCCAAGTAATGCCTGTAGGAATTGGTGCAGTTGCATCAGTTGACGCAGTATTGATTGTACCGGTACCACTTGTACCCGATAAAGTATTAGAGATTAGTTTGTTTGTACCAAGGGTTAATACACTTCCATTATCAACTTGCAATGTGCCATTAATGGTAAGATTGCCACTTGCTGGAAAGGACGAATTGTTAGTTAAGGTAAAGTTTGGAAACGTTCGATTCCCCATTGTTGTAGAGGTATAACCATTTACGCCATTCATACTAAAAGTACTACCAGTTTGAAAACTTACACAAGAATAGCTGTTGCTTCCGTTATAAGGGAATGGCAAAGTTGGCCCTGATGTTCCTTGTGAAGTTGGTGCAGAAAATGTGATGGTTGGAGCGACCGTGTATGAAGTACCCTGATTGGTTGACGTGGTGTTAATAGTACCACCCACAGACGCAGTGCTACCGCTTACACCACCTACTGTTATTGTAAAGCTTGAGGTAGTAATCGCAGTTCCTGTCGTTGTACCAGGAGTTACAATTGTATAGGTAGGCAATCCCATATACCCTGTTCCTGCATTTGTAATATTCATGGATAGTTTACCTGCATTAATTGTCAAAGTTGCAGTAGCTGTTACAGGAGGAACGATATTGTAAGATGAACCAGATTGAAACACGACATTATCATTAGTGTTATTGGCAAAATAATCAAATACATTACCAACAATTGTACTAGTAATATTTAACTGACTGCCATTTGCAAATGTCAATGCACCACTTGCGGCGGCATAAGTAGCATCCTGTGTGATGATTCTTTGTCCCGCACTCGTAACATTAATTGTACCATTCACAGTGCCAGATGCGCCACTCAATAATTTAATGGCAAAGGCATTGCCAGCACTTAAATTAAGTGTAGAACCATTACCCACAATAAAGCCGTTTGTCTGACTGATTGATATCACATTGGCCTTATAAACAGCGTAAGCTCCTCCAGTACTATTGAAAGTATAGCTAGTTGTAGTGGATG
>CAYRBL010000559.1:0-1950 GCA_964422385.1 uncultured Bacteroides sp. | reverse complement strand
CTTTCCTACTAACCCGACGAAGTTTGGAAACTTCACCGAACATCGCACACCAACTATGCTACGACGAACCTGGGCATAAACCATACCCAACGGCTATATCATTCGTACTACTGCTTTTTATCCAATATGACTGGACCAAGAAAATTCAGGATTGAGATAACACTTTCTTTTGAGTCTAAAGACCATGAACCCTCATTGTACCAAATATTTTTAGATAGACTTTTGATGTATTTATCCTGATTTTTCTTTCCTGTATCAGTGAAAAACCACTTTAAAACCATAGTCGCATGATCTTTCTTGGTGATTAACATACTTGTACAATAAGTGTATTTTCCCTTAAACGGTGTCTCAAGTGGTATGTCCATAAAAATAACGGAATCAGCATTAAAAGCAGTCTTTGCATAGTTTCCTGTAATAACTGTTGCATAATTTTCAATATCAATTGTATCGTTATTTGAACAAGAGCAACAGTTTATTCCTTGCATCCATTTTATTTCACCTTTGATTAAATTTCTTGTCAAAAAACTATATTGTGGAACAAAAAAATACATCAAAATACAATCTTTATCATCAGACTGTATCACTGGACAATAAGGTTTTTGTTCCCAATAATTTTGATCAATTTTCAAGAGTTCCAAAAACTTCAAGTCAGTAAAACTATCAGGTATTCTACAACTGATGTTATATATCTTTGATAGAGAATTTGAATACATTGGGAATGACCGTTTTTCATAACTATTTTCTTGTGAGAACATCAATCCGTTAACACACAGGATAAGAACTAATAAATAGTTTATTTTTGAATTCATCATCTTGCTTATTATTGAGTTATTTGACCGTTTGAATGGATAAACCTGATTTATTCACACCCACAAGCTTGGTAAGCGTTAATAATTGTAGATGAATCCGTCAAATGATCACCATAAGCGTCATGATACCAAAGATTTGAACCAGAACAATAATTTAAAACTCCTGCATGGTACTCACCGTTTATATTCATCACAACAATGACCTTTTGCCCTGATGGTGACATACCATTACTAAATGTATTACCATTAAGTGATATTTGTTGTCCATCTAGAAATTGATTACATGCATCAACAAATGAACCCAATGGCACACCTTGAGTGCCCCATTGGGCTTGTGCCCATGAGTTGACATCATTATAAGTTGTAGAACAACCAAAACTACCAAGTAAGCTAGATATTGCTTGTGCTACACAATCGTAAGAAGTACCATTTTCTGCAGAAGTTTTAAAACGGACAGATTTAAGTTTTGTGTTCGATATGCTTTTATTCGAAAGATTCATTACTTCTTTGATTTTAACAAACAATTCTTCTGAAATATTTATTTGGCTTCCGGAAGTCCATTTTGTTTGATACCCTTCATTTGCTTTAACGATTTCCATTCGTTTTAAAGCTTTTACTAATGTCTGATTATCAACTTCAGACAGGTTTGACCAATTATTGTTATCGCTGAGTGATAAGTATGTTTGTCCATCGATATCCTTACCTAAATCTGAATCGTTGTTGCAACTTACAAAGAAAAAACTTACTCCCATCATTATTACTAATAATGTTATAATTGATTTAAAATTCATTTTATATATTTTCATTCTTATTTCATTATTATGTTTGATTTTATTATACTTGTCCCTTTTTCGCAGGTCTTCCCATCGTAATTTATTCCAAACTTTGTTAGGCTAAATTAGTTGTAAGCATATAATTACTACTTTTGTACCACCTCCTTTCCTTTTTTATATGGGTTTGTTGTGGTAGAGGGGTGCGCTTTTATCTATCCGGCTCGTAAAAACTGAAAGATGAGCTGCCCCGTATTCGTAGTAGTGTGTATGTTTATGCACCAAACGTTCGGCATATGCCTCTATCCTATGTTGTTGCTAAAGGAAAGATACTATCTTAATATCCAAATTTATTTTGTCCTTTTTTTAAA
>CAYRBL010000558.1:0-1951 GCA_964422385.1 uncultured Bacteroides sp. | reverse complement strand
GTTGCGCCGAAAAGGATGCTTTAAATACGATTGGCGAAATAGAAATTGCCGAAGGGTTGCCCCATCCCTTCATTAATGGTGTTTGGTCTAAGGTTTCACCCGAGACTGGTCGCTCTTATATTATCTCTAATTTTAATGAAAAAAACATTGACGAGATGCTTGCCTACACTAAGCGTTCTGGTTTGATGTCACTTTACCACGAAGGACCTTTTCAGAACTGGGGGCATTACGATTTTGATACTGTTTATACTTTTTTTAATAATAAAGAAGGCGTAAAAACCTGTGTAAAGAAGGCGAAAGAGCAGGGAATTCTTCTAGGAGTTCACACTTTGTCCAATTTTATCACTACTGACGACAAATACGTTACACCAATCCCTGACGAGCGTCTTGCCATTACCGGTTTTAGTTTTTTGGCAACAGATATTAATGAAAAGGACAGCACAATTACCGTTCTTTCTCCCGAATATTTTAACAATGAAAAGAGAAATAACCTGCATGCAATTAAAATTGGTAAAGAAATTATCCGTTATCGTACGGTTACTGCAACAGCACCTTACCAATTATTGAATTGCCAGAGGGGAGCTTTCAGTACACATATTTCTACACATAAAAAAGGTGATAAGGCAGGCAAACTTATGGATCATCCTTATGGTGTTTTCTTCCCAAATATTGATTTAGATAAAGAAATTGCCCGAAATCTTGCCAAAATCTTTAACGAAACAGGCATAAGTCAGATGGATTTTGATGGCTCCGAAGGAAGCCTTTCTTGTGGTCAAGGGGATTATGGTGTTGAAGTTTTTGCAAAGGAGTTTTATGATAATTTAGACCATACCGTTATCAACGGCACTTCTAATTCAGAGCCTTTTTATTGGCATATCAACAATTATTGCAACTGGGGTGAGCCTTGGTACGGCGGTTTTAACGAGAGTATGCAGCAATACAGGATAGATAATCAGGGCTTGTTTGACAGGAATTACTTGCCGCACATGTTGGGTTGGTATTTGCTTACCGCCAACACTACTTTATCAGAAATGGAATGGATGCTTGCCCGTGCTGCCGGTTATGATGCTGGTTTTGCGATGGTGGTTCGCTATAATGATGCTAAAAAGAATAAGAATACGGAGCAATTGCTCGATGCAATCAACAATTGGGAGACAGTGCGCAGGTTGCATGCATTTACTGCCGAACAAAAAGAGCGTTTAAAGAACCCGAAGAACGAGTTTCATCTCGAAAGGGAATCTGTGAGCGCTTGGAACCTCTATCAGTATCATGTTTCGGATCCTTTTATTCATGAAAAGATAATAAAACAACCCGGAGAACCAGTAAATTCTTCATGGACCTTTACAAATCAGGATAACGAACAGCTATTTTCATTTAGGATTGCTGCCGAAAAAGGCAAGGGTACCGTTAAGGATATTACTTTGGTTGTGGATAACTATTACGAGCTGAAGATTCCTTTAGTTTTGAATGCTGGTGAGAAAATAATTAGTGTTGCCAACGATATTTTGGAGGTTTATAATGCAAAGGGAAAGCTCATTAATACTATTGTGGTGAGTAAATTCCCTATGCTTACTAAGGGGCAGCATACAATTACTTTTGATTGCAAGTTTGAGGAGGAAGATACTCCTAAGTTAAGTGTTTATTTTATTACTAAAGCTAAAGCTGAGCATATCGATATGCAATAATCTTTCTTACATTGCATTTACATAAGGTGTCCTATTAATAATCGAACGCCCTAAAGTGATTTCGTCGGTGTATTCCAGGTCGTCGCCAATTGCTATGCCGCGTGCTATGGTAGTAACTACAACATCGTAGTTCTTCAATTGCTTATAGAGATAAAAATTGGTGGTATCGCCCTCGATAGTGGTTGGTAGCGCCATTATTATCTCTTTTACGCCGCCATTGTGCACCTTTTCTATCAGGCTTTTTACATTAATATCGCCGGGACCTA
>CAYRBL010000557.1:0-1952 GCA_964422385.1 uncultured Bacteroides sp. | reverse complement strand
AAACAATATCTCCTGAAGTTTTGCAAATAATTAGTGATTGGATTAATAAAACAGTAACGAAATAATAAGAAATTAATATCACAAAGTAATAATTACAATATTTAATATATAAATCATGAACAGATACTACGGAAGAAACCCTAAAATAGGGATAA
The DNA here is from genome assembly GCA_964422385.1 of uncultured Bacteroides sp. Taxonomy (GTDB): domain Bacteria; phylum Bacteroidota; class Bacteroidia; order Bacteroidales; family JACABE01; genus JBAXLO01. The sequence continues at coordinate 1,797 of CAYRBL010000557.1, read as the reverse complement.
GACCAACTATTGACGGTCGAAGAAAAGGTGTAAGAGAATCATTAGAAGTGCAAACCATGAAAATGGCTGAGAACTTAGCTCAATTCTTAAGTTCTGAATTAAAATATATAGATGGAACACCTGTAGAATGTGTTATAGCTGATACATGTATAGGTGGAGTTGCTGAATCTGCTATGTGTGCTGATAAATTTGAGCGCGAAGGCGTGGGAGCTACAATCACTGTTACTCCATGTTGGTGTTATGGTTCCGAAACTATGGATACAAATCCATATTATCCTAAGGCTGTGTGGGGATTTAACGGTACCGAGCGTCCGGGGGCTGTTTATTTGGCAGCAGTTTTGGCTGGTCATAGTCAAAAAGGATTGCCTGCTTTCGGCATCTATGGGCATGATGTGCAGGATGCTAATGATACAAGTATTCCTAATGATGTTAAAGAAAAACTTCTTCGTTTTGCTAAGGCAGCTATTGCTGTTGGTACTATGAGGGGCAAGTCTTATCTGTCATTAGGTTCTGTTTCTATGGGTATTGCAGGTTCTATTGTTGACGAAAGTTTCTTCCAGTCTTATTTAGGGATGAGGAATGAGTATGTTGATATGAGTGAATTTACACGTCGTTTGGAAGAAGAAATTTATGATAAGACAGAGTTTGAAATAGCTTACAAATGGACTCGTGAGAATTGTATTGAGGGTCGTGATGAGAATACAGTGAAGCGTTCTCAGGAGGAAAAGGATAAAATCTGGGCTACTGTTGTTAAAATGACTTTAATAGCAAAGGATTTAATGGTTGGTAATCCTAAATTAAAGGATGCTGGCTTTGGCGAGGAGGCTCTAGGACATAATGCTATACTTGCAGGTTTCCAGGGTCAGCGCCATTGGACTGATCATTCGCCTAATGGAGATTTTATGGAAGCTATTTTATGTTCTTCCTTTGATTGGAATGGTGTTCGTCAGGCTTATTTATTAGCTACTGAAAACGATTCATTGAATGCTGTAGCGATGTTGTTTGGGAATCTTCTTACAAATACTGCTCAGATGTTTAGTGATGTTCGTACGTATTGGAGTCCCGATTCAGTTCAGAGAGTTACAGGTAAAAAACTGGAGGGTAAGGCTGCAAATGGTATCATTCATTTGATAAACTCAGGTGCTTCTGCTTTAGACTTTACCGGAAGGCAATCTATAAATGGAGAGCCTGCTGTTAAACCTTTCTATGAAATTTCAGATGCTGAAGTTAAGGATTGTTTAAAACACACCTCATGGCCATCGGCAGTTTATGAGTATTTTCGTGGTGGTGGTTACTCAAGTGAATTCACTACCAGAGGTAATATGCCTTTAACTATGATGAGAGTAAATCTTATTAAAGGTTTAGGTCCTGTTTTGCAGATTGCAGAAGGCTGGTCAGTAGAGTTATCTGATGATATGAACAGCAAATTAGTTGAGCGTACCAATCCAACCTGGCCTACAACATGGTTTGCTCCACGTTTAAATGGTAAAGGTGCTTTCACTGATGTTTATTCTGTTATGAATAATTGGGGAGCTAATCACGGAGCTATCAGTTATGGCCATATTGGTGCTGATCTTATTGCTTTAGCTTCCATGTTGCGCATCCCTGTTTGCATGCATAATGTTGATGACGAAAAGATTTTCCGCCCTAGTGCCTGGAATGCTTTTGGTATGGATAAAGAAGGGCAGGATTATAGAGCATGCAGCACTTACGGACCTATTTATAAATAAGAATTAAGAATTAAAAATTAAGAATTAATTTACGAACGTCATTGTTAAAGTAAACCGTCATTGCGAG
>CAYRBL010000556.1:0-1953 GCA_964422385.1 uncultured Bacteroides sp. | reverse complement strand
ATAAATCCAACTGGTTCGTTTGGATCTCCTATTTCGCCTCGCGAATTTTTAACTTTACCAATATACCAAGCTCTCATTCCCTGATTAGCATCTTCGTGATTAACTTTAATAGAGCCACGACTAACATCTCCAATATATTGAAAAAGGCTTAAAGCAGGTATTCCTGTAGCTAAAGGAGCTATAGCCTTGTATATTAATATTTCTTTTACACCATCTTCCTTCCCTACGCCTTTGTGATTAGGAGTTGTTACAGATAAAAGATGCATAAGATAGCCGGATTTCTTTATACTTATTACTACTGTTTTAGTTCCTGGGTCAGGTACTCTACTATGAGTAGATTCAGCTAAAGGAGTGCCTTGCAAAATATTAAAAGCTATACAATCAGCTGTAGTAGCTTCAGGGTTAGAAGCAATACGATTATATAAGCGATGCAGCTTATCGTATGCAACAGCATCTGTAATTATTTTTTTTAAATCTTCGGTAACTTCACTTGTACGTTGACTTTTTTTATTGCCATACAAAGGCATAAGTACATCCCATCTACTTCTATAGCTGTTCCATTGACTTATTTCATCTACTTTCCAACCTATTCGGGAACCATTGGTTTGCCCTACTGGTGGAGGACAAGCTTTATTTATGTAATCGCTTGTCGTAATAATGTTTTCACCAAATTTTCTGATACTTCTACCTAATCTTGCATCCGAATTTGCCATAATATGTTTTTTTTATTTATGAATTAATTTATTTATAAAAATTTGAATTTATGTTTCATTATATTTATTACTTTTAATTTTATCGTTTCGATTAACCGTTCAGTTTGTTTGGTAAACCGTCCCCTTTGTTTGGTAAACCGTTTATTTAGTGCGGTTAACCCAAGATTCTATGCGGTTAACCCAAGATTCTATGCGGTTAACCTTAGCCAACGTGCGATCAACCGCATAGTACAGACGGTTAACCGTAGCAAACGTGCGGTAAACCGCAGTATGATTACGTTTAGCTACAATTTGTACACAAAATGCATTCATATTCAGACAGTTTAATGAAAGAATATATAGATATATTGCATTTAATTTACAACTTGTTTATTTAAGTTGCGTAGATATTGTAAGAATTTTAGTAGTTATTAAAGAAATGTGTCAATGGTTTTTTCTCCGCCTTCCTTTCGCCCCCTTATGTACTTTATTACTGTATTCTTTTTTATAAATAGAAAAAGAGAATTAGCATTTATTTAATAAGTTGCAAAGATAGTCTTTAATATTTAAACAACCAATTGTACTTAGTAGTCTGATAACTGTATTTGCTGTTGCAGTTATAATATCGGCTTGTTAAAACATTGTCCCACTCTGCCATATCAATCCTCCTTGCCCTTATTCTTTGAGAAATATTTAATAACGATATGATGCATTTTTTAAATCTCTTATCTTTATGCAAAATTAACTATAATTTAATTCTAAATCTATTTTATTTTTATATAAAATTATTATTTTTAAGAATAAATAATTGACTATTTTTGCCCATTATTTATAAATCTACTTATATGTAGTGTTTTTATTCTTATTAAACACTAAAATTAATATGGTAAAAAACAAACAAAATAAACAAGAAAAACAACAGAAACCTAAGCATACTATTGGCTCGAATAAGCTACTTAACGAAAATATAGTGTGGTGGAAAGATGCTACTACTATCACTTTGCTGACCTCATTGGCTATCATTACTTTTGTAGTACTTTCTCCAGTTTTGAATGCCGGTTTTGTGATGTGGGATGACGATTATAATGTTTTTAATAATATAAATATAAGAGCATTGACCTTCCAAAACCTTAAAACTATTTTTACTACTGCCTGTGGTCCTAACTATAATCCTTTAACTACTTTAAGTTTCGCTATCGAACATTATTTCTTCAAACTCGACCCGTTTTATTATCATTTACATAATTTAATTCTACATATT
>CAYRBL010000555.1:0-1957 GCA_964422385.1 uncultured Bacteroides sp. | reverse complement strand
TGTGTACTTTTACGATAGAATTAATAACCACTGACACACTTCATTGAGCACTCCCTAATTTTTAAAATAAATCTCCAAAAAACGCAGGCATTTGCCAGTTCATTTTGGTTTTTTGGGCAAAAAACACCCTTTTTCTCCTCTTCTGAAATATGGAAACCATTGTTAATGCTCATAAAAACACCATTACGTATGAAAAATATATTATTACACATAAACCTCCCAACATTACGTGTAATAATTATTTTATTATGCATGTCTCGTCCTGAAAAAAGTTTACACTTTATTGTTAATAATCCTGGTACAAGTTTACACATTTTTTTTAATCCTAAATTAGATTTACATTTGTCGAACCAGATGAATCAGAAACGAGCCATGCTGAGGAGCAACTCGTCAGGGATAATCTGGTCAGATAGCGTACTAATCCGTTGTGAGGTTTACACCTTCTATCGGATTTTTCATAGTACGCATTCTGCTATTCCTAAAAAAACCTACGTTATCATTTGTTCCGCTTTCTTTTGTTTATTTATTTGATAATAATTCTTCCATCGTTTTTTTATCTCTCCCGTCTGCATGTGAGCATCTGCTGGCTTAAGATTATCAATACTACCATGAGGTCTAAGATAATTATAAGTACTACAAGCAATAGCTATTTCCTTTTGAGCCGTTTCAAAATCTTCAAACACTTCCTCCAAAAGTTCTTGTTTCAATATTCCGTTTAGTCTTTCTGCAATGGAGTTCTCGCGAGGATCTCCGTTTTCAGTCATACTGATTTTTATTTTTTTATCCAGCAATAACTCTACATATGCATCGCAACAATATTGAACCCCTCTATCGCTATGATGTATTAAACCAGCAATGTTTTGATTTGCTTTTAAAGCCATCTTCAATGCTTGTAATGGTCCTTTTGCGGATAAATCTTTACTCAAATAAAAACCAACTATTTTTCTGCTGTAAGCGTCAGTAATCAAACTCAAATAGGCAAACCCTGTTCCTAGATAAATGTAAGTGATATCACTTACCCAAAGCTGATTGGGACAGATAGGTATAAAATCACAGATGATGTTTGGATACTTCTTAAAACGATGTCTAGAAATTGTTGTTATACATCCCCTGCGTTTTCTTTTTGTAACCAATAATCCCCGTTCAGCTAATAAACGAAACAACGCATCTCTGCCTATTTGAAAATTGTGTGTCTTTAAAAAATCATTCATTTCTCCAAATAATTTCCTTGTTCCTATTCGTTTTTGATGTTTGCGATAGCGCAATACTTCTTCAATAATAATATCTGCTTCATACGCTTTTTGCTGTATGGATTTTATGCCCTGATAATAGGATTGCCTACTATAACCAAGCAGCAAACAAAGGTCGTTTATGCAACGAGGCTTTCTTTGTTTTACTGTATCTACCGCTTGGTGCCAGACTTTTTTCTGATATCAATTTTTAACTCCTCTTCTGCAATATCTATCATTGCATTGAGCAATTCGTTATACAACTTCGCTTTGCGAAGTTCTTCCTGCAATTGTTTTACATCTGTTGGAAGGGCTACTTCTTTTGATGTTTTCTGCTTTGTTGAAATGATTTTTTTCTTGCTCAATGTTTTGCCTTGAAATTTTAAGACCCACAAATGTATGGTTTTAAACCCAATTCCGTGTTTTTCTCCTAAATTCCGATAGGTCGTCCCGCCCATCAAATACTCGGCTATTATTGCTTCCTTTTCTTGTTCTGTTTTTTTCATTTGTTTACACTTTTTTGTGTAAACCTATTTTAGGACGAGACAGCATAAAGCTCCTATCATTATGTGTAATAAACATTTTATTACGTGTAAAGCTCCCAGCATTATGTGTAAAAAACATTTAATTACGTATAATGTGCGGCACATTATACGTAATGTCCCGCACATTATACGTAATGCTGGCATAATTACATGTAATTATTTCTCCCGCAAACATAATTATTG
>CAYRBL010000554.1:0-1971 GCA_964422385.1 uncultured Bacteroides sp. | reverse complement strand
GTCTGCAAGTTTAGGAACTTCTGGGACTTGGACTCCTTCTTATTTTGGAACATACAGTACCTTTCCGTACAACTGGTTTACAGTTCAAAGTGGTGGTTATACCATTACTAATAAAACTATGGAAATTATTAATGAAATTTCTAATACAGTACCCACTGCATTGTATGGATATGGAATTCAAAATACTGCAAATACAAATTTTATTCCATTAGTTTATCACAGCATTAATGCGGTGGGTTATACTAATCTTAAAATTAGTTATGACTGGATTTGTAATGGTGTTGTAAATAACGCTTATGGGTATTTGATGGTAGACAATTATTATGGAAACCCAAATTTACAATTCTGGCAACAAGGCAATCAATTAGTTTCTTCTTCTACTGTGCAACATGTTTCAAATTACGCACTGTCTGGTTCATCAAATACTAATTTTCATATTGGTTGGGAATTCGTTTCAAACCAATCAGCAGTAAGCCAACCAGGTCTGTCTATTGATAATATAGTGGTAACTGGTGAACCAATATTGACTGGCATTAATACTTCATCTTTGTCTTCCTCTAATTATTGTTCCGGAAACAGTATTTCAGTGGCTTACACAGCAATAGGAAATGCAACAACAGGAAATTATTACATCGCTCAATTAAGCGATGTAAATGGTAGCTTTTCCAATCCTGTTTATTTAGGTTCTTTATATAGTAATGTTAGTGGTACAATCAACGGAACAATACCTTCCAACCAACCATCAGGTTCAAATTATAGGGTAAGGGTAATATCCAATTATCCTGCAATTACTGGAACTGATAATGGAACTAATATTTCAATAGGAATAAGCCCTAGTGCAACCATAGCCGCTACTGCTTCAAGCATTGCAACAGGTACATCAGTAACCTTTACTGCCACACCTACAAATGGAGGTTCAAGTCCTACCTATCAATGGTATATAAATAATAATACCATCAGTGGTGCAACTGCTACAACCTACACCGCTACCACCTTAGCAAATGATGATAGTGTATGGGTAGCCATAACAAATAGTGCAGCTTGTACGCAAACTGCAATCAGTAATAAGATTTCGATGTATGTATCAAACTTGGTTATAGTTAGCTTGGCAGGAAATGGTTCAGCAGGGTATAATGGAGATGGGGGGGCTGCTAACTTGGCCCTATTAAATTTACCTACAGGTATAGCTATAGATGGTTTAGGAAATACATACATTGCAGATGCAGGAAATAATAGAATAAGGAAAATTACAAAGAATGGTTCTATTGTCACAGTTGCAGGTACGGGTTCTGCAGGATTTAGTGGAGATGGAGGAACTGCCTCCTCTGCACAATTAAATAATCCAACTGGAGTAGCAATTGATGTTTCTGGGAATCTTTATATTGCTGAAGATAATAACCAACGTATCAGAAAAGTAGGTACAAATGGTATTATCACAACAGTCGCTGGAAATGGAACGCAAGGTGCCAATGGGACAGGTGGATATAGCGGAGATGGCGGGGCAGCTACATCCGCTAAATTGAGTAACCCCAATGGATTGGCAGTTGATGCTTCTGGCAATATCTACATTGCGGATTATTCGAATAACAGGATAAGAAAAGTGGCTACAAATGGTGTCATTAGTACCGTTGCTGGCAATGGCACTAATGGTTTTAGCGGCGATGGAGGTGCTGCAACTTCTGCTCAATTAAATTATCCTACTCAAGTGGCGGCAGACGTTTTTGGCAATATTTATATAGCAGATGGAAGTAACAACCGAATTAGAAAGGTAGCTACAAATGGTATGATAACTACAATTGCTGGTAATGGAACAACAAGTTTTAATGGTGACGGCATTTTAGCTGTTAATGCTGGACTATCTTACCCTTGCGGAGTTGCCGTAGATACATTGGGAAATGTATATATAGCCGATTACAACAATAGTCGCATTCAAGTAGTCAATCCTAATGGCATCATCAATACAATAGCTGG
>CAYRBL010000553.1:0-1974 GCA_964422385.1 uncultured Bacteroides sp. | reverse complement strand
TTACGCACCTATCCATATTAGGACAGAAAGAAAAAAACAATGAATAAGAAATATTTAATACCTTTGTTGTCAAATTTTAAAAAACAAAGGTATGGACTTAGTAACATTTTTAATTACAGTATTTAATTCTGATTATTTAAAATTCAGACATCAAATTTTAAACTATATGCAAATAATTTCAAGTATCTTAGTAAACCATTTTCTTTTTATCAAAATATTTCCAAACATTAAAATATTTGAAGATTTTAAGTTATTTTTCTTTTCTGGAAACATAATATTGTATCTACTTTTCTTAGTACTTACTATTACTATAATATTTAACATATTAATACCATCAGCATTATTTTTACTTGAATTACTATTTAAACAGAGAAAAATGATAAAGGTAAATGATTATTTAAAAAGTAACGAAATACAATCGCAAGACATAGAAGAATTAATAAACCACATGAGAGGCAAGTTTATAATTAAGTTAATCACACTTCTTAATATAAGTAAATCTGATTTTATAAATAAAGATTTTGACTTTGATAAAATTAGAATTGTATTTGTAAAAATATTTGGATTTTTAGTACAAATATTTTTGTTGTGTTTGTTTTACTTAAACCAAAATAAAACAATCGTTTGTTTTGGCTTGTGTATAATTATAATTCTTTTGGTGTGGGTTTATTTAAAATTAGTTCATACGTTTGACCTTAAAAGGACGGTAATAAATAATACGGAGTTTTTAAAACATTTATAATCAATACTTATTTGCATGACCTTATCCGAACTTCATAGAAAATATGGTACACAAGATAAGTGTATTGCCTATCTTGAAAAAACAAGGTGGGGTAAGCAACACTATTGTATTTTGTGCGGTTCTATAAAGGTAAAGAAGCGTAAGAAGTCAATACGTTGGCATTGCAACGATTGTAATAGAGATTTTAGCGTACTTTACGGAACTATCTTTGAAGATACAAGATTTCCATTGCCACAATTCTTTGAGATAATATTCTTAATGAATAACGCAAAAATGGGTATGAGTGCAGCCGAAATTAGCAGGGCAGTAGGTGTTAAATATCATACCGCTTGGTATGCTTGTCATAGAGTAAGATGTGCTATGATAAATAACGAACTAAGGCTTGAGGGCGTTGTTGAGTTTGACGAGGCTTATATGGGCGGCAAACCACGTAAAAGAGCTTTACCATCAAACACGCCATCATTAGCACGAGTAACAGAAAAACGCGGACGTGGAACTAAAAAAGTACCCGTTGTGGGTGCTGTTGAGAAAAAAGGCAAGGTGTATGTAAAGATTATAGAAAAACTTACTTCACGAAACCTATTGGCAATGCTTAAACAAGTTGTAAAAACTGACGAGAGTGTTGTTATTACGGATGATTTTAAAAGCTACAAAAAGTTTGACGAGCAAGTCGAGCATATCACGATTAACCACTCAGAAGGGTACGGCAAAGGTATTAGAACGGTAAATACAATCGAGGGCTTTTGGAGTATCATTAAAAACGGAATCAAGGGCAGTTACAGGGCTATAAGCAAAAAGTATCTACCTTTTTACCTTGCGGAATTTAGTTATAAGTATAATAATCGTCATTTACAAAATAACTCCTTTCACGCAATCATTGAAAACACTGTAAAAGACGAGAAATGTATGATAAATTATAAACCAGTCCGAGATACTAAGGAAATAGCCTATGGTAAACGGACACAGAAAAAATGCCTGTCCTAAAATGGATAGGTGCGTTATTAGTTTATCCGTGATGGATAAAGTAATAAAGTTTAAGAATCAGTGTCAGCTTTTGTTTGCTTTGTTGTTTTTGTTTTTATATCACTCGGATTACGCTGCACTAAATCCGAGCGAGTTGGGACAATTTATTTAATTACCCCATCTGTTCTTCAGACCACGGGGTCCTGTTTTGGTAATGTACTCTTGCAGATCGGAAGAGCGTCGTGTAGGGAAAGAGTGTTCAGAGCCGT
>CAYRBL010000552.1:0-1975 GCA_964422385.1 uncultured Bacteroides sp. | reverse complement strand
ACCCGTAAACAATTGGATGAGCTGACAGATTTTGTTAAGAAACCACAAATTGGAGCAGGCGGTTTGATATATGTTAGATATAACCCTGATGGAACTCTTAAGTCGTCGGTAGATAAATTTTACACCGCTGATGATTTAAAACTGTGGGCAGAAAAGTTTAATGCAGAGCCTGGAGACTTGATGCTTATACTTGCAGGAAAAACTGAAAAGACTCAGAAAGCCTTAAACGAACTTCGCCTTGAAATGGGTAGCCGTTTAGGTTTAAGAACCAACGATACTTTTGCTCCGCTATGGGTTATAGATTTTCCTTTGTTTGAATGGGATGAGGAAACCAATCGTTTCTATGCTAAACATCACCCATTTACCTCTCCTAAACCAGAGGATATTCCTATGTTGGACACCAATCCAATTGATGTAAGAGCCAATGCTTATGATTTGGTAATAAATGGCGTTGAAATAGGTGGAGGTTCCATCCGTATCTTCAATAAAGACTTACAGAAAAAGATGTTCAGTATGTTAGGTTTCTCTGACGAAGAAGCACAGGCACAGTTTGGTTTCTTGATGAATGCTTTCGAGTTTGGCGCTCCTCCTCACGGCGGTATTGCTTTTGGATTTGATAGATTATGCTCTATGTTTGGAGGTTCTGAAAGTATTAAAGACTTTATTGCGTTCCCTAAGAACAATTCAGGTAGAGATATTATGAGCGATTCTCCATCTACAATTAGCAAAGAACAACTAAAAGAACTTAGCTTAAAGGTGAATGTGAAATAGGGAAAGTGCCTAAAATGCCTAAAGTTTGAAGTACTTAAAGTTATAAGTCAAAAAATAAAAGGGCAGATATGTTGTATAAACGTATCCGCCCTTTTTAATTTAAATTAATCTTAAACATAATCTTTTTTTACTTGTTGTATTAGTCACAAAAAGAAATATAAACAATAATATAGTATTTACATTAAAAAAATTAATAATATGACATTCGAGTTACCTAAATTACCTTACGAATTAAATGCACTAGAGCCATTTATTTCTCAAAAGACATTAGAATTCCATTACGGAAAACATCATCAGGCTTATGTTACAAATTTAAACAATCTTGTACCGGGTACTGAGTTCGAAAACGCAACTTTAGAAGAAATAGTTATGAAAGCAAGCGGTGGCATCTTCAACAATGGTGCACAAGTTTGGAATCATACTTTCTACTGGAATTGCATGAAGCCAAATGGTGGTGGCGAACCAACAGGCGAGTTATTAAACGCAATAAATAACAGTTTTGGTTCTTTCGAGAACTTCAAAACTAAGTTTTCAGCAGCATGTGCAACTTTATTTGGTGCTGGCTGGGCATGGTTAGTAAAAAAAGCAGACGGTTCTTTAGATATCGTTCAAGAAAGTAATGCAGGTAATCCATTGAGAAATGGCTTAACTCCATTGATGACTTGCGATGTATGGGAACACGCTTACTACATTGACCAACAAAACAAACGCCCTGATTATGTAGCCGCTTTCTGGAATTTAGTTGACTGGGATGCTGTAGCTGGTCGTCTATAAAAAATACAATTTTATATTAATAAAAAGCCTCATCATTTATTTGGTGAGGCTTTTTTGCATTTTATATATGCTATTAATCATTATTTATTCCGATATTTGCAGAAAATTTCAAAACATCTTAACTAATTCTAAAATCGTATGGTAGTTTCAGAAGTCTTAAAAGATTTTGATAAAAGGGTTGAAGACCTGAGGAGGTTTCTTTGACATTGATAAGAAACTTGAACTAATAAACGAAGAGGAAAAGATTTCTCACGAACCAGATTTCTGGAACAATCCTAAAGAAGCAGAAAAACTTTTAAGGTCTATTAAAGCTAAAAAAGTTTGGACAGATGCTTTCAATAATACCTATAAAAGTTATGAAGACTTTAAGGTTTTAGCCGAATTTTATGATTCAGGTGATGCTACAGAAGCAGAACTCGAAACTCAATTT
>CAYRBL010000551.1:0-1983 GCA_964422385.1 uncultured Bacteroides sp. | reverse complement strand
TTCAGTTAAATTATTACTCTTTGTTATTTTCATCTCTGCAAGCATATTATACTCTTCAAATACAACATCAAGTTCTTGTATTATCATTTGGTTGATATATTTTTGTGCACAGTTGACAATAGCTAATTCATAATCGTCATTTGCCTCCATTATAACAGGCTCCGACGCTTCACATAATATTTGTAGCGATTCACTAATGTCTTCATCATCCCAATCAGAGTGAGAGCGTCTAATTTCTTGTATATCTAAATCAAAAAGTTTGAATAATTCAATTATATGCTCATCCTTCTCAAATAATTCAACATATTTAAGCAATTCTTTCGAATCGCTTTGAAGGTATTCTGGTGCTACTATGGGAACATAGGGTGGTTTTGGATTTTTTAGTTCTTCTTCATCTCTTATTGCTTTATTTCTATGCCAATCAAGATCCAAGTAATAATCTTCTTTTTCATGTCTAATGTTGGGCAAATTTAATAAATCTCCTGTATTAAGATGCTCATCATATAATTTATAAAAATCAGGATAACTACTACTACCATCTTGATTTGGTGTCATTATTTCATCATATTTCTGCCATTCGCGCCAGCTGAATCTATTTATATAATCAAGATTATTTAATTTTAGATATTCTTTTAACACATTCACCTCTTCCTCTGTTACTGGCGATAAAAAGGGACAATCATCTATATGATCTTCCCAGAATTCAAAATCGTAGCTTAAATCAATTTCTTTAATTTTTATTTTTTCTGCTCTCCAAAGTAATTGAAGATTCCACAATTTCTTCTGTTTTATCCAACTAAATCGCTCTAATGTATCCTCACGGTACTGTAATATTTTATTATGAGCTTCCTCCTTAAGAAATACGTCTTTACATCTTATTAAATGTACTTTATGTTCGGCACATTTAAGTATGAAGGCAGGTATTGATTTGGGATCATATTTTTTAAAAAACGTTTTGTATTCTTCGTTATTAGTTAAATCTTCAATGAACTCTTTTTTGAGGTCTTCCAAATAAAACTCATATTTCCCTGTTGCGAAATCATTATATTTCTTATATTTAAAATCATCAAAATTCATAACTTATTTTTTTATTTTGTAAATATTATTTTTCTAACTTATATTAAAATTTAAAATCTCTGGGTTCGCCTAATAAATCTCTTCCATCTAATATAAGACGACGTCGGAATGCAACATCAAAATCAGCTTCTAATTCAGCTAACATAACTTCTTTTGGTCTTTTTGTAGTAATACCCGTTTCTTCAAGCATAAGGTACTCATCATAAATTCCATCAATCAATTCTTCAATTCTTTGAATTTTATAATTCTCAAGAGTAATTAAAATTGCTTCACGCCATTGAAATTCACCCAACATAGGTATTTTTGTTTCGTAATCATCTAATTCTCTTACTGCATCTTCAACTATTTCGTCATCAATATCATGTTCGTTATACACTTCATTTTCTTCAGCATTTATCTTTTCTCTATAATCAAGTGATAACGACTGTTTTTTAAATAGTCTTTGAAGTTCTAAAATATGCTGATCATTTTCAAATTCAAGTAAGAATGTATCGATAAAACTATAAATATCATCAGTTAGTTTTATAGGTTTCGGTGGTGCAGGTGGTGGTGGATTTTTTTTATGAGCTTTTTCTATTTTTTTCTGCTCTTTATTTGCATTTCTACTCCTTTCAACAAGATAATTATGTTCTTTATCTCCTCTAATATTAGGTAAATTTAGCAAGGTCCCCGTTCCCAATTGTGCATCATAATATTTGTACCAGGCAGGGTACTCTATGTTAAAAAATGGTATAAGATTATTATTAAACATATCATGACTTTGCCAAGCTAAACGCGTAAAGTCACCTTCGGGTCTGTAATCTTCGCTTTTTAAATAATCCTTTAATAATTTAACTTCATATTCACTTATTTGTGGCAGAAAAAAACAATCATTAATATGCTTTCCCCAGAATTCAAAATCTCCAC
>CAYRBL010000550.1:0-1984 GCA_964422385.1 uncultured Bacteroides sp. | reverse complement strand
TATAGATATAGATTGCTTTGCACTTTATGATGCTTTTGTAGTTTTTTTTCTATCTTAAGCTGATTTTGCTCCAACCATGATAAATTTGTGTATAATTGCTTAGCACTAAGGTCGTTTGGTACAGCAAGTATTTTTTCTGCCTCATGGATATCGAGCGTCCTAAGTAATAATAGCCTAGAGCCCTGAAACAAAACCCTCCCGATTATTTGCCATATTGCTATGACTGCTTCTTTTGAATTGCCTAGTGCTTTTGTTATGCCGAGTTCATCGGCTATTGCTTTAAGCGCTATTACTGCTCCAAAACTTTTACCTTGTATAACTTCTGCACCTTTAATACTAGTAAGAGCAGATAAGTCTGATTTGTGCTGTAGAGCTAATTTTAATGATGAAATTTCATCGGGGGTTAAAGTACATAAGCTAGCTATGGTTTTCTTTTTAACCTTACCGTTTTCTCGGTAAGAAGTTCTAAGCAAATAGCGTTTATGTGTTTTTCCGCTTCTAATGTATGTTGCAGTGTCTACGTACATAAATATAGCTCAAATTTAAACCTATTATATATTATAGCAATAACAAAAACTATGTCAAGCAAGAAATTGCGTTTAGCCGTGTCTACGTATATACAACAAAAAACCCTCTTTCCTTGGCGAATCCTAACTTGCAGCGATTTTTTAGGGCAAACTTCCGTTATAACCGTTTTGTAGAACTAATGTCTAGATTATTTTTACCGTTTAATATACTTTTGCATATGTTATTTGGCGAAGAAACTGGCACATATTTTACGGAAGTTTGCCCAAATTTTAGTTAAAATTTCCGTTGTATCCCATATTTCTCAATGGATAGAGAGGTTTTTTTTAATGCTAAAAAGTAGTCACTGATTTAATTTCATCCGGTATGTTGATATTAAGTTTCTCAAGTAACTGTTTGCATATTCCAGTGGGCTTTACCGTCTTAGTAATATTTATTTCTCCAATGGATAGTACAGTTGTAATTAAAGTGGTTAATGCGTTTAATCCCTCCGTCACGGAAATTTTTATGCTCGCCCAATATTCGGCTAGTTTTTTTTCTATCATAAAAGCCATCATCGTTACGAATACATGAGCCTTAGTACGATCTTCTCTTCGTAAATACACGGGCCTGATCTCTAAATGACTCTGCTTCATCGTCCTAAATGCACGCTCTACCATTGCTAAATCCTTGTACCTAGCATGAATGATATCTTTATCTGCTTCTTCCTTAGGTAGATCGGTAGTAAGACAATAGCAACCATCAAGTTGCGATTCTTTTTCCAATACTTCTTGATTGATTGTGTATTTTATGATCCTGTTCTCTGTTGTTAATTCAATAAATTTATTAATATTAAGTTTTTCAATTCTATTTTTTAAATCCCTAACGGCTATATCAGGATTAGCTTTCTCGTGTTCACGCAAGTACTTGTTTTTTTCGGATATTTTTGCTTCTAACAATTCAATTTTACTACTTCTGTTTGCTGCAATTTCCTGTTTTCTTATGCTATTACACCTCAGTATATACCTCACCCGATCGATTTCTATTTCCTGTAAATCCTCATCGAATAACGACAGTTGCAATTGTTTGGTATTGAGTAAGGTTTTGATCTGACGTTTACTGATTGCCGTAATGTAAGAAATTGTTTCGGGTAGATCATCTTTCTGCGACTTGGGGAACATTGCTCTATCGCCTACCAGAGTTACCTTTTTGATCATAAATTCTTTTTTTAATAAATCTATTTGATCGGGTATTGTTTTTGAATCTGAAGTATTACCCTTAAATACGCGGACGGCTACGGGCATGCCGTCTGAGGCGGTTAATAATCCGATTACTATTTGCTTTTTACCTTTCTTTTTATCTCGATTATATCCGTATTCCGCCAGCTCATTATTTTCTCCTTCTAAATAACTGCTTGTTACGTCATATAGATATAGATTGCTTTGCACTTTATGATGCTTTTGTAGTTTTTTTTCTATCT
>CAYRBL010000549.1:0-1986 GCA_964422385.1 uncultured Bacteroides sp. | reverse complement strand
TTGGTAATATTTATTCTAATGCTACAACTTTTGGAGACTCCATAGCTGTAAGTGCCAAATGGACAAGTGCAAGTGGAACAACTGTTACTGCAACTGGTAAATATAAATTCTTAAGGAATTATCAGAAAACAATAAATGTACAACTGAATACAACAAACAATAGCTTCAATTTTGAAGGTTGGGCAAACACAATCACAGATATTGATGGTAATGTGTATAGAACAGTAACCATAGGTACTCAGACATGGATCGCTGAAAATCTCAAAGTAACACATTATAGAAATGGAGATGGAATACCGAATGTAACGAGCAATACTACTTGGGCAGCATTAACAACCGATGCATATTGTGACTATAATAACCTGCCAAGTAATAGCGTAGTTTATGGAAGACTTTACAATTGGTATTCAGTATCTGATGCGCGAAATATTGCTCCAGTTGGATGTCATGTTGCAACAGATGCAGAATGGAACACGTTAATAAGCTATCTTGGTGGTAATACAATTGCAGGAGGAAAACTCAAAGAATCAGGCACAACCCATTGGATTAGTGGAAGCACTTCTACAAATTCATCTGGTTTTACTGGATTACCAAGTGGGACACGTATGGCTCAAAATGCAACACTCGTAAATGGAGCCTTTTATAACTTAGGAAACTCTTCATATTTCTGGGGTATTAAATCAACAGATTTATCAAATGCATGGTATTGTGACTTAAGCTATAATAACACATCAATGGGTACATATTCAAGTACTGCAAAAGGTTGTGGTTTGTCTGTCCGCTGCATAAAAGATTAAAAAACAAATTGGAGTAACCTGAAAATCCATCAAGAGTAAGGAGCGGAAGCCGAAAAGCTTATGAGTAGGTGAAAAGAAAAAAATTAATAATATGTCAAATTTAATTTACAAATCAATTGAAGGAAATGATATTATCGAATTTGTTAGTTTTAATTTCGATGGAAAAGGCAATGCAATAATCAGAAGAAATGGTGATATAGAATTATTGGAGGTTGATGAACTTTATGATGTCATGTTTGGTGCAATCGCAAAAGAAAAAGAATATGTTGAATTTAAACTATAATTTAAACATTAAAAATACACTATTATGTCGAAACTATTAATTACTGATGTACCATCAAAGAAACCGTTGCCATTAGAGAAACCAAACAAACCCTTATTGCCTAAAGAACCCAGTAAACCTCTATTGCCAGATTCAAAACCAAAACCCGGTAAAATATTATTAAAGGATTAGTATTTATTATATTTCCTTTCCTAACAGCACAAAAAGGCATTGTAATATCTAAAATGTACTGAAAAGATTAATCGCCCAAAAAGCAAAAAAAGCCACAGCAAGTTAGCGTTTATTTTCAAACGTCTTGTTGTGGCTTTTATAGCTTTTTGATAATAGGCAGAGCGGTCACAGTACATTGTTTTTTATCGGATTTAGAAGGCTTAAAGCGATTAGAAACAAAAAAAACAATGAACTGTGGAGAGTTAATTGCAAAGCAATAAGTGCCGCCAAACAATTGCAAATAAATGGGAATTATTTTTAGAAAAAATTTTAAGAAAACACATTGTTAATCTATAAATAGTGTTTATATTTGTTGCCATATTAGACCCCTTATAGCTCAACCCCGAAAATACTTTTCCACTACCTAAACTTACTTTCTATGACCCCGAACTTATATTCTTGTTTCCCGACTTTACTTTTTCATAGTCCGACTTTATTTTCTTCGACCCTGAAAGTATTTTTTCACACCCCGACTTTGCTTTCTTGCTCCCCGAAAATACTTTTTAGCAATCCAGATTTACATTCTTGCTCCCCGACTTTACTTTCTTGCTCTCTGTTAATAAAATCTTCGACTCGAAAAATTATATTGACACACAACAACTATCGAAACAACAAGAAACAATTATATACAACCAACGGCCATGCTGCTAACACACGCTTTTAGGTTTGCACAATAATTAGAATTTTGAAAGGCGA
>CAYRBL010000548.1:0-1990 GCA_964422385.1 uncultured Bacteroides sp. | reverse complement strand
TTCCGCGCCTGATTTTAATTTTATCTACGGCTGTTTCTACACTTACACAGATAGTTTACACGCATAACCGCCTTTTTACCCCATTTTCTACTACTTACCCCTAGTATCTACTTACTTCTACTACTATCTTTTCCCTTTATTAATCGTATCTACACGTACATTTCTAATCATTGGTAATTTCGGTGCGTTTTTAGGTAAAATTTCCACACTTAAAAATACAAAAACCCACTTACCCCTATATAAGTGAGCTTTTCAATATAAATTTTCATTTTCTCATTAAATAAGAAAACAACTATCTTACAATATATTTTTCTAATAAATTCTTTATTCTAACTTTCTGGTATGAAACGCAAGAACTATTTTTTAAAAACAGTTCTATGTCTTCTGCTTTATAAAGGATATTTTTCTTGCTCGCTTTATAGAAAATTATTTTCCCCTCAGTTCTGTAATTTTGCAAGGTACGTTTACTAACTCGTAAAATCATTGCAACTTCATCAGAATTATAATACAATCTGTCTATATTCATATCTTACATCTTTATTAGGTCAATTGCATATTTCCTTCTACTATCTACCATATTAGCATATACTTGTGTTACTTTCACGTCGTGATGTCCTAACAATTCCTGCACATCATAAATGCCAGCCCCCTTTGTAAGAAGTAATGTAGCAAATGAATGCCTACCTACATGGGTCGTAATATTTTTTTTAATACCGGCTTTTTGGGCAACTCTTTTTAATTGTTTATTTATTATTGCAGTTGCAGAACTAATGGCGTTTAAACAATCTTGTTTTGAGGATTTTTCCACATCAATTCTTAGAATATTAAAGATATAATCGTTTTGATTCAGTTGAATTCTATTTGTCTGTAGAATTTCCATTCTTTTCTCGATAATATTTTTTATCGTTTCCGATACTGGAATAACAATGGGTTTTCCATTCTTTCTACACAGAAAGTCGAAATTATTGCCATTATAATTTTTCCATTTCAGAGTTAAAATATCAGAAATCCTTATACCCGAAAAGCATTCAACAAGAAAAACTTCTCTTGCATCAAACAATGGACTTAAACGATTAAATTTTAAATCAAGAATTTTCTTGATCTCATTTTCTTCTAAAAACTCTCTTACAGAATCCTCCTTTTTAAACTTGTATTTTTTAAATGGATTTATTGATTCATCAAAATTGTACTTACCGTAAATATCTCCTACAATTTTTGATAAAACTTTCATATTTACTGTAATTGTATTTCTATTATTTTTCAGATTAGTGGATAAATAGGTCTCATACTTTTGTAGAAATTCTGGTGTAATTGTATTAATTTGCAAACATTCTGTTTGCGTGTAATTTTTCAGCTTAAAAATAACTGACTTGCATTTTCTATAAGTTGAAAAATTCCCATTAATATAAATATCTTCCAAATATGATTCAGAATACTCAAACACATTAAGTGAAAAATTCCCTTTTACTTTATTCCGAATTTCGCTTACTCCAATTGAATTTTGAGATGTGTTCAATAACAAAACCTCTGCTTGGATTTTTGCTTTTGTTTCTGCAATTTTCGCATTTAAAATTTCTGCGTTGGGATATGATTTCTTCACGCATTGATTTTTTTCATCAAAAAATTCAGGTTTTACACTCACGATAGTTTTGTAGGTCGATTGTCTGTCTTTTGTAATTCTAAGACAAACTGGGGCTTCATTTGTAATCTTAGATGTTTTTTCTTTTCTAATGATTACTTTAAACTTTGGCATCATTGGCTTTAATTTTTAAATTACACATTTATTGAATTAAATCCAGTAAAACAATGGTAAAACATTTCGTACTGGGATGGCAACAAATAATAATAAATAAAATGAAAGTTCCAAATTTGTTTTTATTGGTTTACAATGGATTAGAGTATAATAGAGGAAAATAGAGGAAACCTATTTTACAACTGGTGGTACCACTTAAAATACCTGATTATCAGATAGATAGTCAGGTATTTTGTT
>CAYRBL010000547.1:0-1992 GCA_964422385.1 uncultured Bacteroides sp. | reverse complement strand
AAAGAAATCATTGAATTTGAGCTTCAGGTAAAGGATTTGGAAGTTATCGAACGCAAAATTCAGCGTACTGAAAAGGCAGCTAAAGCTGGTGATAAAGATGCGAAACATGGTTTGGATGTTTTGGCAAAATATAAAAAACATTTGGAGAATATGGAGAATGTTCGCACACTTGAAGTAACAGAAGATGATAAAAGGTGGGTGAATGATATGTTTTTATTAACAGATAAGCCTGTTATGTACGTATGTAATGTAGATGAAAAGTCGGCATTGAATGGAAATAAATATGTAGATGCAGTAAAAGAAGCGGTAAAAGATGAAAACACCGAAGTACTTATAATTGCGGGTGCATTAGAAGCAGAAATAGCTGAACTGGAGAGCGAAGAAGATCAAATTGCTTTTCTTCAGGATGCAGGATTGAGCGAACCTGGTGTAAATTTTCTAATAAGAGGTGCATATCGTCTGCTTAATCTTATCTCATTTTTTACTGTTGGTGGAAAAGAAAACCGTGCCTGGACAATTCATAAAGGAATGACAGCACCACAGGCAGCTGGCGCCATTCATAGCGACCTTGAACGTGGGTTTATTAGAGCTGAGGTTACTAAATACGAAGATTTGATACATTATAAATCGGAAGTAAAGGTGAAAGAAGCCGGCAAACTATCAGTAGAAGGAAAAAACTACGTAGTATGTGATGGTGATATTTTACATATTCGTTTTAACGTATAAACAAGCTGAACAGCTGGTCTGTTAAGGCTAATATAAGATAAATAAAAAAGGAGACTTGATTACTCAGGTCTCCTTTTTTTTATGTTTTTTAGATATGATTACTTTTCTAATTCAGTAATTAGTTCGTCAGTAATCTCCATGTTATGGAAAACGTTTGTAACATCGTCGTCTTCCTCGATAATATCTAATAATTTCATAACTTTTTTAGCATCATCTACACTTATCTTCTCCATATTTTTAGGTATGCGTTGAAGTTCTGAGTTTTCTGCTTCAATACTTAGTTGTTCAAGTTTCTTTACCATGTGTCCAAAGTCCTCCATAGCAGTTGTAACTGTATAATAACCATCTTCCAATTGGATATCTTCAGCACCTGCATCAATTAAATCCAATTCAACATCATCTAAAACCATATTGGCCTCAGGAATAGTGAATATACCTTTTCTATCAAATAAAAATAACAGTGAACCATTAGTTCCTAAACTACCATTATACTTATTAAAGTAAGAACGGATATTACTTACGGTACGTTGTTGATTATCCGAAGTACATTCAACAAAAATAGCTATTCCATGTGGTGCATAACACTCATAGGTAAGCTCAACAAAGTTGGCAGCATCCTTATCCGAGGCCTTTGTAATAGCTCTTTGAACATTATCTTTTGGCATATTGCAACCTTTAGCATTAGATATTGCTAAACGTAGACGTGGGTTGCCATCTGGATCGGTTCCACCTTCTTTTACTGCTACAGTAATTTCTTTAATTACTCTTGAGAACATCTTTGAACGCTTTGCATCCAATGCTCCTTTCTTACGTTTAATGGTTGACCATTTATTGTGTCCTGACATGGCTTTTTAAGTATTAATTTCTTTAATTATTAATTTGCGAAATATCTTATTCTGCAAAATTAAAAAAAATGTCGGTATAAATACCGACATCTTTTTAAAACTTAACAAAATTATGAAAAAAATGATAATAGTATAGAGAGGAATTACCATCCAAGTAATGATATTCCAACAACGTAAGGGTATAATTCGGGCCCTTTTCCGTTTTGAAATAAAGTTGTTGCAGCATAACTTGCAAATACATTAATAGGACCCCAGCCTATGCGTACTTCTGCATCCAGTTTTAGTGGGTTAAGGAAGAAATCATTAAAGATTTTATCAGTATGATAGTCGCCATCTTTAACATATACTTGCTTAGAGTGAGAACCAATGCGGTAACCTATCACAGCACCAGCACTTATATGAAATTGATGTTTGTTATTTG
>CAYRBL010000546.1:0-2010 GCA_964422385.1 uncultured Bacteroides sp. | reverse complement strand
TTACATAAATCAAGATAGGAAGCACTGGTTGAAATAGTGATTTCGCCCAAACCTTTGCCATTAGGATAACCTGCCTTAGCCAAAAGTCGTTGTGCCTTTTCTGGATCGTACTTATAACCGATTACTTTAGCAGTATCAAAACAAGGTAAACCATTTGGAATAAAGCCGGAAGTAGCTGGTGTTCCTATGTTATTACGAAGATAACGCATCATCTTTACCTTGTCGAAACCATAGTTAATAGCCTGCCTCACTTCTTTTATTTTAATAGGATTATTCTTAAGAATGTCTTTGGTGGTGTCCATCAGGAAACCCAGATATTCGGTATTAAGATAAGCTTGGGTTATAACCTGGAATTTATTAGTATATTTAGGATTTAATTTGCCATTAACAGTTAACAATTCGTCTTTATAACTTGCATCTATCCCCGACATATAATCGATATTCCCTTTTATGAATTCCAAAAAAACAGATTGCTTATCTACAATAAAAGTAACAGCAATTGCATCCAAATAAGGCAAATGATTTTCGCCATCATATTCAAAATAATTTTCATTTTTAAGTAAGACTAATTTAATACCTTCTTTCCACAATTTAAACTTAAAAGGACCAGTCCCAATTGGGTGTTTTCTGAAGTCTTTCCCATATTTATCAATAGCTTCATGAGGAATTACTGAGCAATATTGCATAGTGAGAAGTCCAAGAAAAGGAGGGAACTTTTTATTAAGTTCTATCACAAAAGTAGAATCATTTAGTGCATTAAAACAATACTTACCATCCTTAATCTTAACTGCATTAAAAATCCAGGCACCCGGCGAAGCAATCTTTTCATCAACTATCCTATTGAAACTATAAGCAAAATCATAGGCATTAACAGTACGTGTTGAATCTTTAAAGACTTCGCTTTTGTGAAAAAAGACATCCTTACGTAGCTTAAAAGTATAGGTTAAGCCATCTGCACTTATGGTATAGGATGAAGCTATGCAAGGAAGAATTTTAAGATTATTATCAAGTTGCAACAGGCCATTAAAAAGTTGATTTGTAACATTAATATTCGCCTGATCTTTTGCAAAAGCAGGATCCAGAGAAGTAATGCCTGATGATTCGTTATACTTAAATACCTTCTTCCCTTGCAAATCATCAGTTGAAGAATTGCACGAACATATTAGTAAAACAGTAAGGCTTAATAGTGTTATGTAAAGTTTGTACATACTTAAAAAATATAGCCAAAATTAGTTAAAATTCTAATACTTTCAGACCTTAATGAAAATTATTTTCTAATTTTGTAATATTATTTTAAACTATTAGTATGAAAATCTCTTTTAAACTACTTATTTTATCAATGTTTATAGTGTGCATAAGCAAAGCACAAGATACTACCAAGGTACTTTTTATCGGCAATAGCTTTACCTATTATAACAATATGCCACAGCTTTTTCAGGACTATGCAACTGCTGCAAACAAGCCTGTTTATTTTGCAATGCACGCTCCGGGTGGAATTTCTGTTGGTGATATTAGTCAGGGGACGAGTGCCCACATGAATAATCCTGTTGTTTATAGTTTGATTAATTCGATGAAATGGGATTATGTGGTTATTCAGGATAATCAGGGGAGATTTATACTCGATTCGGCACAGTTTCCTAGTTCAAGTCTGGTTATAAAAGGTCATTTGATGTTGATGGATTCTATTAAAGCCAATAATTCTTGTGCAAAGGTGCTTTGGTTTGGTGGTTGGGCAATGAAAAACGGCTATCCTCCTTATGGTAACACAGGTCCTGAATCCATTAAAAGGATATTATGTAATTATAGAGTCCTTAATGATACCGCCAAAGAAATAGTGTCGCCTATAGGTGAAGCTTGGATTAAAGCTATTACTAATATACCTGCTACCAACCTATGGGACAGTGATGATACACATCCTTCGCTTGCCGGAAGCTACCTTACCGCCGCTGTGGTTTTTCATACTATAGATCGGAAGAGCGTCGTGTAGGGAAAGAGTGTTCAGAGCCGTGT
>CAYRBL010000545.1:0-2018 GCA_964422385.1 uncultured Bacteroides sp. | reverse complement strand
GGATACTTCATATTTGGATGCGAACGGATAAACAAACCTACAGAAGGATCTAAGGTAAAGCCATTAACACCTCTACCTGTAGAGTAAACCAACACTGTTGACGAGCCATAAATTATATATCCGGCAGCCACCAGTTGGGTGCCTTTTTGTAGCAAATCTTCTTCAGTACCTTTTCCTTCTTTTGACAACCTTTTATAAACCGAAAAAACAGTTCCAATAGATACATTCGACTCTATATTCGACGAGCCATCCAATGGATCAATTGCCACTACATACTTACCTGACTTTGATTTCTCGTTTTCAAAAGTAATGATTTCAGCATCTTCTTCCGAAGCAATTGCACAACATTCGCCACCCGAACGAAGCGCTGCAATAAACTGTTCGTTAGCATATACGTCCATCTTCTTTTGTGCTTCACCCTGCACATTTACTTCGTCGTTGTAGCCCATAATGTCGGTTAATCCTGCACGGTTAACTTCGCGATTTACAAACTTAGCAGCAATACCCAAGTCGTTCAACAAACGGGTAAGATCACCGGTAGCTGTTGGAAACGCAGCTTGTTCTTCAATAATAAATTCAGTAAGTGTTTTCATTATAAATTGATTTTATTAGTAATTTTTTTTATTTTTGTGTTCATAAATAAGTATGCAAATGTACATATTATTTATTAGTAAAGGCATTTATTTTTGAATAATTAATTTTTGTCTTTCCAACAATCCTTTCGAAACAATTTCTAAAATATAAATACCATTACTTAAATCCTGAACATTTATCTTTTGATTATTTTGTGTCAATGCCACTTGTTTCACTAATTTCCCGATAGCATTATATATATTTATTGTGCTTGTTGAGTTATTATTATCAGCAATATTAATTGTTATTTCGTCGGTAGTTGGGTTAGGATAAATATTCAACTTTGTTTCATTTGTATTTTCTTCTACACCCGAAACACCACCGTTAATTGTTTTCAAAATTCTTCCTTTATAACCTACTGTATACCCTAAATTGGTATTCAGAAAAAAGACTGCACTAAGGTTATCATAAGTTCCACTTATGCCACTACTCTGTGTAGTCCAGGTTGCTCCTGCATTTGTTGTTTTCAAAACTTTAGTATAACCAACAGCATATCCATTATTGGCATCCAAAAATTGAATTGCAAAAATATCATTTGAAACAGTAGTAGTTTGAGCGGTCCAGGTGGTACCTCCATCAATAGTTTTAATAATTTTCCCACTCTGAGCAACAGCATAACCTGTATTTGCATCTGTAAAATAAACTCCGTTAATATTTTTAAACGAACCAGTGATGCCACTATTTTGGGCAGTCCAGGTTGTGCCACCATTAGTTGTTTTTAAAATTGTTGCTGAATCACCAACAACATAACCAGTAGTAGCATTAACAAAATAAACTGCTTTTAATAAATTTGTTCTGCCACTAGTTTGAGGAGTCCAGCTAGTACCCGAATTAGTTGTTTTAAGAATAGTACCGCCGCTACCTACAACATAAGCAGTAGTTGCACTAGTAAAACAAATAGCTTTTAAATTGCCTGTTGCTCCACTTGTTAAAGATGTCCAAGTACCCCCAGCATTAGTAGTTTTTAAAATTAAACCTGAGCCACCAGTAATATATCCAGTGTTAGCATCTGTAAATTTAACCGAATTAAAAATAGAATAAATGCCTAGGATTTTTGGTGTCCAGGTAGTACCTCCGTCAGTAGTTTTCAATATCATACCACCACTTCCTATGCCATCATCATCGCCAACCACGTAACCAGTATTTGCATCTGTAAAATAAACAGAGTAAAAATCATTTGTTTTGCCACTGGTTTGTATAGTCCATTGAGCATTTGCATTAATTGCCATTGCAATTAGAATTGTTAAAATAATAGTAATTTTTCTCATAATTGTATCGTCATTTATTATAGTGTTGACATTGCACTTTTTTAAAATTTAGGAACTAATTTATTTGCTTTTTTTAATTTAAATATGATTTGCAAAAGTAGTATATAATTCTGATTA
>CAYRBL010000544.1:0-2029 GCA_964422385.1 uncultured Bacteroides sp. | reverse complement strand
AGATATACGATGAATCAGTTTGTGCTTTCGGTTGCCTGTTACGTGATGCCATTGCATAAAGAGGCTCTTGAAACAGCAAAAATAATAGGTGAAATTAATATAAATATGGGCAAAACTGCCTGCAAAGTCCCCAATATTTTAGAGTATATTGCCAAAGTAGAAAAGGCAGGAAAGTTAGGTGTGAAGAGAAAGACGATTAAATGTTGAGAATTTTTAAAAGAAAACACATTTATTTTATGAAACAAAAAGAATTAAAAACAAGCAAGAAACTAAACCTTTTCGACAGTACAGCCTTAGTAATTGGCTCGATGATAGGCTCAGGAATATTCATTGTTAGCTCTGATATTTCGCGTCAACTAGGTGCACCGGGCTGGATGATGCTTGTGTGGATAATTACTGGTATCCTTACATTGATTGCTGCTTTAAGCTATGGCGAACTTGCCGCTATGATGCCCAAGGCTGGAGGTCAGTATGTTTATCTGCGCAAAGCATACAATCCACTAACTGGTTTCCTGTATGGCTGGACCTTGTTTATGGTTATTCAAACAGGGACAATCGCGGCAGTTGGAATGGCCTTTGCAAAGTTTTTGGGAGTCCTATTGCCAGTCTTTTCCGAAAAAAACATTTTGTTGGATTTAGGTTATATCAAGATTAATACAGCCGAAATTGTCGCCATCTTTTCTATCATATTATTAACTTGGCTTAACGCAAACGGACTTCAATATGGCAAACGTTTTCAGAACTCTTTTACGGTAGTTAAAGTAATTAGCATTACAGGATTCATTGGTGTAGGCTTATTCTTAGTAAAAGATGCAGGTATTTTTACTATAAATAAAAGCATAATGTGGGATGCGATGCGTTGGGACGAAACTACGAAAAGTAGTATTCCATTGTCAGGATTTGCACTAATAGCAGCGCTTGGCGTAGCGATGGTTGGCTCTATTTTTACTTCAGATGCATGGAATAATATTACTTTTACAGGTGGCGAAATCGAAAATCCAAAGAGGACATTACCTTTAAGTTTGTTTTTTGGCACACTTATCGTAACTATTATTTATCTGTTGATGAATTACGTTTACTTATTAAATCTTCCTTTAAGAGGCTCGCCAAGTGGATTGACAGCTTTAGAAAGAGGGATGCAATTTGCCACCAACGATCGTTTAGGCACCGCAACTATGAGTACTATTTTAGGAGATTATTCGGTAATTATTATGGCGGTTCTTATTATTATTTCTACAATTGGTTGCAATAATGGCTTGATACTTTCGGGAGCCAGAGTGTATTATGCAATGGCAAATGATGGTTTGTTTTTTAAGAAGGCAGGCATATTAAATAAGAAAAATGTACCAGCCAATGGATTGATTTTACAATGCATTTGGGCCTCTTTATTATGTTTGTCGGGTACCTATAATCAGTTGTTAGATTATGTAGTGATAGCTGTTCTTATTTTTTATGTGCTGACTATTTTTGGTATAATAATATTAAGAATAAAAGAACCCAATGCCGACCGACCATACAAAGCGATAGGTTATCCTGTTTTGCCTGTAATTTATATTTTAACAGCAAGCTTTATAATGGTGGTTTTATTAATTTATAAATCGGATAATACCTGGCCGGGGTTTATAATTATACTTCTAGGAATACCTATTTATTATTTAACAAGAAAGAAAATCTTGAAATCTTAATCAAAAAAGGACTACTTATAAATAAAAAAGAGAAGCTTTATTATAATGATAAAGCTTCTCTTTTTTTATATTAAGATAAAAATTGTTTTATACTCCTTTAATATAATTAACGAGACCTTTTGCTTTAAAAACATTCATTAATTTAGATGGTAGAGGAGCGAAAGCAAAGACTTTATCACCTACATTTACATTCCCTTTTTCGAAGTCAATACTAAGATGATCACCAGCTTTAAACGCATCAACAACTTCTGGGAGCACTATAATAGGCAATCCCTGATTAACCGATGAGCGATAGAAAATCCTGTTGACAGATTTGCAAATAACAGCTTTTACATTCGCATAAG
>CAYRBL010000543.1:0-2033 GCA_964422385.1 uncultured Bacteroides sp. | reverse complement strand
TTATAAGAAGTAGATGCATTCTTATCAGGATAAACTGTTAGAACGTATACACCCTTAGGTAAGTCGGAACTGTTGAATTGATAAATAGAACCTGTATTTTTAGAAGAAATAGCTATAGTTTTACCAGTGATATCCGTTAATACAAACGAAGGGGCGGTGGTTATTGTACCAGAAAGGCGTACATTAAAGTTGTCGACCACAGGATTTGGATACGCTTGTATTTCGTTTTTAATAACTAATTGCGAAGGCACAAATACATTAGGTCCCCAAATCAAATCTATGTACTCAGGATGATCGATATATGGGTTTCTATTGTGCTGAATTGAATAAACGGAGTCGTTTCTATTTCTTTCTTTTTGACTAACTGGATCGATTGCACACCATGATAAAAACAGGTTAATCTGCCAGGTTTGCAAAGCAGGATAGGTTGTACCATTTAGCACATGCAACACTTCATTAGTAGAAGTTGCAGAAGTAAACCAACCCGTTACCAGGTCTTCATAGCGAGTTACCATATAAAAATAAGTACGTGCGAAGTCACCTTTAAAAGAATCTACTGGTTCGAAAACAGTACCAGTGTAACCTGCAAAAGTGTTAGGGCCAAGTTTGCTGCCATTAGATGCTGTCCATGTAGGAGAAGTTACTTTTCCAAAAGGATAATTAGAACGACGATTGTTGACATAGCCATCTGTAGGATACAAGTGATTTAAATCGCCATACATCGGATATGCATCGTTGAAATAGCTTGCAGGAAAGGAATGTTCGCGGTTATAACAGTCGCCTTCGGCACTATAATTACCACATTGTTTGGTTCCGAAAACAAAGTAATAAGTAGGATTGCCCCATGAATAAGGATCCCAAACATAGTTAGGAATTACATCAGGTTTGGTATCTGTTTTTGGAAAATAAGTCCAAAGACTTGCATACGTATTCTGAGTATGTCCATTAGTGATTATCGTTTTCAGAGCAGTTTTCAGTTGAGCACCTTGCAATCCCGCAGCATTGTTGTAATATCCGGCAGGAATCTGCGCAATACTGGCATATATAAAGGCAAGTACGAAAACTATTGTTAGGAAAGTATTTTTTAATCTCATTATTGTAATAAAAAGTTTAGTTATAAATCAGTATTATATATTAGTTCTACTATCTTCTGAAGCCATTCTGCATCCACTTCGTCAAATGAATTCAAATCTTTGCTATCAACATCGAGTACCCCTACAATTTCTCCTTTATAATTCTTTAATGGAACAACTATCTCCGATTTTGAACGGGAATCGCAGGCAATATGTCCTGGAAACTGCTCAACATCTGGTACGATTATAGTTTCGTTAGCATTTATTGCAGCCCAGCATACTCCGGTATCCTTCTTTAGTTCCATACAAGCAACAGCTCCTTGATATGTTTTCACAATTAGTTTGCCTTCATTTAAAAAATAAAAGCCAGTCCAAAAGTTATAGTCTATTTTATGGTGAAGCAAAGCAACAATAGTGCACATTCTTGCATCTATATTATTGCTCTTAATTAGGAGTTCTTTCAGTTGATCGAAAATACGTTCGTATCTCTGTGTTTTTTTCATATTATATAAAAAGACGATGTCTTTATAAAAACATCGTCTTTTAAAAATTGTTTTAAGTTTAAACTAAGCTTTTTCTAATTCAACGGTAAAGTGTCGCATTATAGGAGCTTCGTACACTATATTAAATCCTTTAGTGATGTGTTCTCTTCTGTCGAAAACATTTTTCAAAGCTACAGCCACTACATCCATGTGATTATTGGTATATGTGCGACGTGGTATTGCCATACGCAAGAACTCCAATGCTGGATAACGGTTTTCTCTAGTTTCAGGATCCCTATCAGCAAGGATAGTACCAATTTCTACAGCACGAATACCTGCTTCTATATAAAGTTCGACACCTAAAGTCTGAGCTATATATTGTTCTTTTGGAACATGTGTTAATACCTTTTTGGTATCAACAAATATTGCATGACCACCCACAGGGCGTTGGAAAGGGATGCCAAACTCTTCTAAACGG
>CAYRBL010000542.1:0-2038 GCA_964422385.1 uncultured Bacteroides sp. | reverse complement strand
GCGAAATTCCTCCAACATCTATTGTTAGGGAGTTTTTAGGTGGAAGTAGCTTTGTGTATTAAGATAAATTTTAATTCAGTTGAAGGTTTATAACAATAATAATTAAGGAATAAGAGGTTTAAAAAAATGATAAGGATAATATTAATAAAAATAAAAAGATGAATAAACCAAATAATATATTAAGCGAAGGTTTCAATGAGATACTTCTTTATACAACTCCTAATGGGAATGTGAAAGTTGAGATTTATTTACAAAATGAAACTGTTTGGCTTACGCAACAAAAGATTGCTGAGTTGTTTGGTATTGACAGAAGTGTTATTACAAAGCATTTAAAAAACATTTTTGACAGCAACGAACTTAACAAAGATTCAGTACGTGCAAAAATTGCACATACTGCTTTAGATGGTAAGAAATATGATATATTTTCCTATAACCTTGATGCAATCATTTCTGTTGGTTATAGAGTTAATAGCACACAAGCAACCTTTAACTGCACCCATTAAGATGTTAAAGATATAATGACCTATATTTCTTCGAAATAAAATAAGTCTGTATTAATATTAGTATATTTATAGAAAAATAAAAATGGAAAAGGAAACAATTAATAAGCTAAATAAATCTTTTGAAGACTATGCTTATGAACAAGATGGAATAGAATTTTGGGTAGCCAGAGACCTTCAGAAATTACTTGGATATACTGAATGGCGTAACTTTCTTAAAGTAGTTGACAAGGCAAAAGAAAGCTGTAAAACCACTGGTAACAATGTCTATGATCATTTTGTTGACGTCAACAAAATGATAGACCTAGGGAAAGGTGGACAAAGAGAGGTGAGCGATATAATGTTTACCCGTTATGCCTGTTATTTAATTGCTCAGAATGGAGATCCTAAGAAAGAACAAATTGCTTTTGCTCAAAGTTATTTTGCTATGCAAACACGCAAGCAAGAGCTTTTAGAAGAACGAATTCAACTAATGGAACGTTTCCAAGCTAGAGAAAAATTAGCTACAACTGAAACTGAACTGTCAAAGAATATATATGAAAGAGGAGTTGATAATAAAGGTTTTGCAATAATTAGAAGTAAAGGCGACAATGCTCTTTTTGGTGGATATAATACTTTAGATATGAAACACAAACTAGGGATACCAGAGAATAGACCTTTAGCTGATTTCTTACCTACCATAACAATTTCTGCAAAACAATTAGCTACTGAAATTACTAACTTTAATGTTAAGAAAAAAGATTTGAAAGGAGAACCTAAAATTACTATTGAACACGTAAAGAACAATCAGGATGTAAGAACACTGCTTGGTAAAAGCGGTATTATTCCTGAGCAATTACCGGCAGAAGAAGATATTAAAAAGTTAGAAAGAAGAGTTAAGTCAGCAGATAAAGAAATCTCAAAGAAGAAATTAAAAACTAAAAAAGATTAATATCCCACTTACATATTCCTCCTATACTGCCCACCAACAGTATACAATGCATTAGTAATTTGTCCTAACGAACAACATTTAACTGCTTCCATTAAGCTGTTAAAAACATTATGGTTTAGAATTGCTTCTTTCTTTAACTGTTCTAACATAGCAGGTGCTTCATCAGCATGGAAAGCCTGAAACTCCTTAAGCATATCTATCTGATATTGTTTTTCAGTTTCGGTTGCCCTGATAACTTCACCCGGAATTACAACCGGAGAACCTTTAGAAGAAAGAAAAGTATTAACACCCATAATCGGAAGTTCACCTGTATTCTTTAAGGTTTCATAATACAAAGACTCTTCCTGAATCTTTCCACGTTGATACATTGTTTCCATCGCGCCAAGCACACCACCACGTTCATTAATACGGTCGAATTCTAACATAACAGCTTCTTCAACTAAGTCAGTAAGCTCTTCTATAATAAAAGCTCCCTGCAAAGGATTCTGATTCTTAGCCAAACCTAACTCATGGTTAATAATCATCTGTATAGCCATCGCTCTTCTTACAGATTCTTCAGTAGGAGTAGTAATAGCTTCATCATAAGCATTTGTATGAAGAGAATTGC
>CAYRBL010000541.1:0-2050 GCA_964422385.1 uncultured Bacteroides sp. | reverse complement strand
AACAAGCCCCTTGATCTGCAGTAGTAGTTGTGGTTGTAATTCTTCTTTCAGCGAGTGTGAAATTTCTGTAGTCATGACAACCAACGGTGTTCGTATAATTGGGAGTTGTAACATCTTCATCAGAGTTAGTAGTCCCATCTCCAGAAACCATTTTCACTGTATGTGTTGGAGTAAATCCAGTCCCATCAAGGGTAACATAATACGTTCTACTGGTGCTTCCACTTTCATGAATAGCCCAATGCCTAGTATCATATAATACGTCGTTTGCAGGAATGGATCCTGGTATATTTGATTCAATTTGTTCAACTTCTACAGTACTTGTTCCTGAAAGGGCTGTATAATTAAAAGTCAATGGATGATAATTTCCGCTTTTCCCTACAGGAAATTCTTTTGATCCAGTAGTTGAGAAAACTCTTTTAATTCTACCATTAATATATCTTGAAGAATTATTTCCACTAATTGAACTTGAAGATCCTAACGTAATAGCATGAGAACCCATATCTATAATTCCATTTGCAGAAAAAGTAAGATTCCCATTCATATTAATATCATCATTAAAAGTAATTCCACCTGCCCCATTAATTGTTAAATGATTTAAATCACCGTGAGAAAACGAAACTGGCAACGTTATTGAAGAACTATTAGAGAATTTCAATGTAGCACTACCGTGACTACCATCCACATCTCCACTTGTTCTAACAGGTGAACTTCCTGCAATGTTTAAGGTATGAGCTCCTATAG
Organism: uncultured Bacteroides sp.; assembly: GCA_964422385.1. GTDB lineage: Bacteria > Bacteroidota > Bacteroidia > Bacteroidales > JACABE01 > JBAXLO01. Next base: position 1,309 of record CAYRBL010000541.1, on the reverse strand, counting down.
TGACAGTTCCACTCGTTAAGGTTAATAATCCATTCACATCAATATCGCCATCCAAATTGATACCATTAGAACGGTTTACAGCAAAATTATTAAGAGAAACTGCAGGTAAATTCAAACTGGAACCGGTTCCTTCAACATGAATATTAGAAGTACTTCCACCAGTTAAGGTACCTGAAGTTCTGCTAATGTCACTATAAATCCCTAAATTGGTTGCACCGATACTCAAACTTCCACTTGTTAAGGTAAGTGTTTTATTAATATGAATATCATCTTGTAAATTCACTCCATGGCTATTATTAATAACTAAGTATTCCAAATCATTTGTAGAAGAGAGTTGAATATTTTGCGCAGCTAATCCATTCATGGTGATGGTGTTTCCAGTAGCAACATTAAATGAACCTAGATTTGTCAAATGCCCCCCAAATTCATGGCTGAAAGCTCCAGCGTTAAAAGTAGTACCTGAACCAATGGCAACATTTCCTATACAATATAAGGCAGCTCCAACGTTAGCAGTACATGTTCCTGAAGTACTTAAATTTCCAGCAATATGACAAGCCGTAACAGGCAATGTTTTGGTTCCACTTCCACTTAGGGTAAGGTTATTATAGCTTGTGCTTGAACCATTCAAATTGGGAACATCTTGATCTCCTCCATTAAAATTCACGGTGCTTCCTGTAACGGTATGTCCAGTGGCAGTACCAGAAGTAAAAGTGCCTGCTATTCCAATGGTACCAGAAGAAGCTAATATTTTATTGTTATTGCTAAAAATAAGATTTCCATAATTCTTAGCATCAATTGTTTGAGTTGTTCCATAGAATTCTTCTGTACTAGAAGCGCCAAAAGAATATCCAGTTGTAAAAACAGGTAAAGAATTGGTTCCACCTACTCTTATTTTTGCACCATTGGCTACCGTTAATGTTCCTGAGGCTGATTCTGTATAAGTTGATAAATCCCAAATTCCTCCATTGATAGTAACATTTGAACTTGAAATTGTATTATTGGCTCCATGTATTAAGGATCCAGCATTAATGGTTGTTTGCCCAGTGAAAGTATTTGCACCACCTAAAGTCCAGTTACTGGATTCGTTTTTTGTAAGCGTGCCAGTAGTAGTGGTAATATTACCATTCAGAATACCTGTTCCTGTACCACCTAAAACTAAACCATAAGTATTTCCAGTAACATTTCCATTTAAAGTAAGTGTACCGCTACCTGAAGCTTCAATAGTTGCTCCCGATCCAGATAAGGTAATGGCACGACTTGTTGAGTGGCCTGTACCATTATATTGTAAGGTTCCTGTTGCTCCAATGGT
>CAYRBL010000540.1:0-2058 GCA_964422385.1 uncultured Bacteroides sp. | reverse complement strand
CGGTAGAAACAATCATTTCCGGGTAAATGGTCTAAAATTGGGATTTCAGACTTTTTATTTTGACAAAATATATGTTTTTATTCATTATAAAAATAAAAGTTTTAGGAGTCGTACTTATGATGATTTGAGTTCTTGTTTTTGTTTTTATTATTTAATTAAATTTATTTTATCAAATAATAAAAATCATTATAAAAAAGAAAAGAAATAAGAGTCAACATTCCTCTTTTTGCAACTAAAAACACGTTTAAAAAGCTCTTTATTAATTTTATTTAATAAAAAACCTATCCCTTCTGTACGACCAAAACATTAAGGAAATAGCAATAATCAAAGAGCCGCACGCAAGCATAAATGTGGCGAAAAATCCGAATAAAACGTACACAATTACACCTGATGTGGGCGCAAAAACAGCCCTTAATCCGGTAAGAAAAAGATGTACTGTTTGGTATTCGCCAGCTTCTTCGGGTTTGCAGAAATATGCTGAGCCAATGCTCCATAACAGCGACATCGTTGCAGCAAATACGGCCTGAAACAATAGGTATGGGATCATCATATAGTATAATTTTATGCCATATATTATAGTATACTGGGGCACAAATTCGGTTAGCGAAATCGAAAGTATAAATAAAAAGATACTTGCCCAAGTTATCATCGCAAACTTACGAGGGTCGATTCTTCCCAAAAGCTTTCCAAAGAATGGAAGCATTGCTATGGCTAGTATATTATAAATGTTTTTATAAAAAGCGACGCTGGAGTAGTTTAGATGTAATTGTTTGTCGAAATAAATTGTAATTACAGTTATCGAAATCATAAAAGCAAAGCCATAAAACATAAAACCGACCTCGAAATGCAGGTATGGTTTATTGTTTTTTAGAATAATTATAATGTTTTTAAAAGATTCTTTTACCGATTTTATAAATTTTGTTTTGATAGTATCTGTTGCGGTTTCTATATAATCTATTTTGGATAATAAATGCACAGAAATGATGCCTAAAATAGCCACAAAAGGGAAGATATAAGTAAAAGCATAATTGTCTTTATCCAACAAAATGCCGTATAAAAGGGTTGTAATAAGCATCACAATTTTATTCATACTAGTTGCATAACTATAAAGCTTGCCAAAATTTTCGTGCCTGTACGCATTCTTTAAAAAGAGATTGATATGCGGATAAATAATTGGCTGTGCAATAAAATAGACAAAGAAAATAGCTAAAAAAGCGATATGATACATAGGATTTGCAGTGATCTCTGGAAGTGAATGTGGGAAAAATAGCAATAAAAACAAGGGCGCGCGAGTGATAATTGCTGTCAGTCGAAGGAGCTTCTTTTTATCCTTAACACGCTTCAACATTTCATTAAAAAAGATTAAAAAGAAAAAGAGAATAACACTAAACTGAAACAATAAACCCAGTTGATAATTGCTTCCCTTTAGACTTTTAATAAAAACAAATTCGTTCAGCGCAAGAATACCTACGATAAAACCTTCGAGAACAGAATACCAAAGATGCAGCTTATAGGCCTTACGTTCAATATTATTAAGATTAAGTTTGCCAGTTAACATATAATTGATTAGAGGCTGCAAAAGTACGAAAATTAATTACGAATTACGAATTACGAATTACGAAAATTAGTCAACAAGTCTATTTATAGATAAAATCATTAAGAATAAAGCAAACTGAAGCCAAGAAATTAAGACAAAAAGGAACTAGTTATTAAGAGTGCAAACATTCGTAATTCGTAATTCGTAATTTTTTCAGTATCTTTGCAAAAAATAATTCTTATGGTTGAAACAGGTAAATACGCTGAACTGGAAATAGAGAAAATCATTGCACAAGGTGCATATTTGTTAGCAGGCGATGACATGACTCCAATACTTTTGCCTACAAAATATATTCCTGAAGGCGCTGATGTTGGTGATAAAATTAAGGTTTTTATATACCGTGATTCTGATGACAGAATTATCGCCACAACTCAGGAACCTTATGCTATTGTTGGGGATTTCGCTTATTTAAAAGTAAAAACATTAAGCAAGTTCGGAGCCTTCCTCGATTGGGGTTTGGT
>CAYRBL010000539.1:0-2059 GCA_964422385.1 uncultured Bacteroides sp. | reverse complement strand
GACTAAAAGCCTAAAAGTCTATCCCGTTTTTTTGTTTTTATCCGCTAATCGACTTCGTCGTTAAGCGGTGGATTTAGTTATATTCCACAAAAAAAGAAAACCTAATTCCGCACGTGCGGAATTAGGTTTAAACTTTTTATTTTAAGTTTAAATAAATAAAAAAAGACTTGCCTTCCTAATAGCCTAATAGTCTAAACAGCTAAAAGCCTTTCTTAATTGTTAATTCGTATTTGCCTTCCTAATAGCCTAATGGACTAAACAGCTAATAGTCTTTCCCGTTTTTTAAACTTTACATCTAATATGTATGCTTCTTATTTTTATAAAAATGTTTTTATTAAAAATAAGAAGAAAATGAAAACTTTATTCCACGAAAGTGGAATAAATAAATAATGGTATAAGACGTATTTTAAGATGAGGATTTAAAAGTTTTATAATTTTATTAAAAAGAATACATAGTCCTTTGTATGTTATAATGAGTAGATATTTAATCTATTATATTTATCATTTGAGTAATATAATTTATGTTGACATTCCTAAGATTAATGTTGTTATTTCTAAGATTTATGTTGGCATTTCTATAATTATAGTTAGAATTTCTAAGATTTATGTTCTCTTTACAGTAATTAATGTTTCTGTTCCTGAAATTTATGTTAGCATATCTAAGATTAATGTTTCCATATCTAAAATTAATGTTGTTGTAACTAAAAAGTTTTAACAACATAAATCTAAGAAATGCCAACATATATTTATACATCATTGTAATACATATTATTTATAAAGTCATTATTTTTCTCTTTGTCTTCATTTATTTTATTATTAAAAGGAATTTTTTTAATAAAATAAACATAAAAAGAATTAACATAATAATTAAAGTAATATCCATTTTAATTAATTAAATTTGCAGAATTATAAATCACGCAGATTAGATACCATTCCAGTAAAATTTTACTCGCGTTTTAATTTATTTTTTTCCGATTTTAACTAATATATTTATCAATGAAAGAAACAGAAGACGTTTATTACGTAATGTTTAAAGGATTGTATATTCATTTGATTAAAAACAAATCAATTTGGGAAAACAATTTTGTGATTTCAGATGCAGTTATTCAGATTGGTGACACCGTAAGCGCAATGGAGTTTGCAAAGCTACGGAAGATGCGTTCGACCAAAGATTTCACCGAAGAACGAAAGAGTTTGCGTAAAGATAATACTCCGATGGCATTTCAGATTAAAGAAATGTTGCGTGTGTATTATCGTATCAACAACCAGAGCGAAAATATGCAACTGTTGGAGTATCCGATTACATACTTAAAAAAATTGCCGGAGAACGATTTTATAATGACAGTCAGACGCATCCTCGAAACGGCTGTTGCAAAATCGGCAGTGCTTATTCCTCTTGGAATTACACCATCAATGACCGCAAAAGTAGCAGAAAGCATCAACAAACTGTATGTACTAAAACCAAAGAAGGAGTTTGAAGACAAAAGTATACACGACCAGATTGTGCTGACACCTGTTATGATTAGAAATTGCAGGCTGATGCTTAAAAACATACTCGACTCGTTGATAGAAACCTATAGCCAACAGTTTCCCGACTTCTGTAATAAGTATAAATTGCTGCGCAAAAGAAGGAAAAGAACAGGTTCGCATCGCAAATACAAACTTGCTATTAGCGGTAAGCTTACCGATGCCGTAACGGGCAGACCACTAGCCGATGTGGTGGTGATTGTAGGCTTAAAAAAGATAGCCACTGTAACGGATTCGAAAGGAAATTACACCATAAAAGTGTATAAAAAAGATGCGACAACCATCAAGTTTATTTCTTCAGAATATTATAACGAACTAACGAAAGACATTCCTAAAACATACAAAAAAGATGCTGTAATAATCAATGCCGAACTAACTACAATTTATGGCAGGTACGAAGAAATGGGAAAGGCTGTTAGGGGTTTAGGTGAATAGGCAATCTGGAAAACAATTAAGAATTAAGAATTAATAATTAATAATTAATAATTTAAAAAGGCAGTTAGACTATTAGTCCATTAGGCTATTAGGAAGA
>CAYRBL010000538.1:0-2064 GCA_964422385.1 uncultured Bacteroides sp. | reverse complement strand
ACGAACATCAATGCTCTTCTTGTGTGACTGGGGCTAATTTGGTGAAGAGTGTTTATATTTCTAAATATAGTAATAATCCTAATGTAAAGATTATTTATCTGGATAATGGTGGTTTTAGTTGCTCATCGGTTACTAATTGGGTTTCTACAAATAATTTTATTCAGGGGCCGAAGATTGCTTATAAAAGCGATTATTCCTCACCTTACGGTAGCGGTATGCCTGTGATTGCTATCTGTGGACCTTATCAACATAAGGTTTATTTTACTGCTATTAGCGTTACTCAGGCTTCGGATACTGCTAAAATGCGTAAGGCTATTGATACTGCTTTGGCTCAAATCCCTCTTGGCATTCAGGAGGCTAAGAAAGCTACAAATTTAGTGAATGTGTATCCTAATCCAGTGAGTGGAAATTATATTTATATAAATTTTTCGTCAAGAGTTAATCAAAAAATTAGTATTGATGTGATGGATTTAACTGGAAAAATAGTTTATAATTCGAATGATATATTAATGCGCGAAGGTGATAATAACTTTAAGATTTCGGATGCAGATATGAAAAACGGTGTTTACTTCTGCAGAATTAAAGCTACTGATGGCAACTTCGTTCGCAAAGTTATAATAAATAAATAGGCTATTGTCTTTTTATTTTTTTTAGATATGGATGTTCTTTTTAGCATTTGCTATTTGAACATCCATATTTTTTTAATTAAAATTAAATTTATTCATACCAAAAATTAAAAATAATTGTTTACTCAGATAATTATTTATCCAACATATTTATGAACAAGAAAGCATTTCTCATTTTTTTTAGCGTAGTTCTTACTATTTATTCGCTTATCAACTTATATATTTACAGACACGGGCTAAATGCACTGCCTGAGGGACTACAACTTCGAACTTATTACACAATTACTTTTGCAATCTTATTTATTTCATATATAATTGGGCGTGTTTTGGAGCGTTTGCATCAGTTTAAAATTGCCAAAGTATTTATTATTATTGGTTCGTTTTGGATGGCGGCTATGGTTTATTTTTTATTTATGGTGCTGCTTATTGATATTATAAGATTATTTCTTTTGATTTTTAAAATAAGTCCTTCCATGTTCAGTGAGGATTATGGTATTCTTAAATTAATGCTTTTGTGTGCAGCTATTTTCATTAATTTTATTTTAGTATTTACAGGGCATCTCATTGCATTGAATCCTAAAGTAAATGTTTTGAATTTAAGTATAAACAAACCTCTTAAAAATATAAAAGAACTAATATTGTGGCTGTTTCCGACATTCATATTGGTACTTTGATAGCCGAAAGAAGGGTTGCACGATTGGCCAAACGCATTAATAAGCTTAATCCCGACATCGTATTGTTTGCCGGTGATGTTATCGACGAAGTACTTACGCACGTGGTGTATTATGATATGGGTGCGCCGCTTAAAAATATAAATGCGCCGCTTGGGGTGTATTCTATTACTGGTAATCACGAGTATATTGGGGGTGCTGATGAGGCTGTGGCTTATTTGCAATCGTTGAATATAAAGGTTCTTAGAGACGAAGTAGTGAAAATAAAAGATGCTTTTTATATTATTGGCAGGGAAGATAAAGATAAAACCAGATTTTCGGGGACTAAGCGTAAGGAATTGGCTGATTTGGTGAAAAATCTGGATGCTACTTTGCCTACTATCTTAATGGATCATCAGCCGTTTAAGTTGCAACAGGCTGTTGATAATAATATAAGTTTGCAGCTTTCGGGGCATACGCATCATGGGCAGTTGTTTCCATTTAATTTGATTACTAAAAAGATTTTTGAGGTTAGTAGCGGATATAAATTGATTAAGGATACTCATATTTATGTTTCGAATGGGTACGGAACCTGGGGGCCACCTGTAAGATTGTTTAAACGTCCCGAGATTGTAAATATTAAATTGAGTTCGTCGATTGTTTCTTAATTTTCTTCTTTTTTATTGTTTTTTTAGGTAAGAAAAGGGCTGAAAAGGGTCTTTTTTTGGAGGTGTTAATTTAGGGGTGTTTTTCGGAAAGGCCTGTTAATGCTGGAAAGTTAAAAATAT
>CAYRBL010000537.1:0-2064 GCA_964422385.1 uncultured Bacteroides sp. | reverse complement strand
ATGCAGGATGCCGGATATTTTGGCTGTGCACAAATCTCATGTTTAAACAATAAGCTGACCGATGCACTTTACGAAGTCGAAAAATCGTTGATTCGTAATTGGCACAACCATAAAGCCCGTGTTCTGAAAACGGCTATTTTACGCAAATTTGGTCGTACGGACGAAGCAATAAGCTGGATTAAAGATTCCTTAAAGATTGACTTGTTCAACTTTGGATGCCGATTTGAAAAATATTTATTGACAAACGAAATCGGAGTATTGGCTGAAATGAACCAACTGATGAGGGGTGAAATTCATAATTATGAGATCGTTGCGTTGGATTATATTGCTGCTGGAATGTATGCCGAAGCCATTCAAGTATTGGAAGAAGGTGCAAAAGTTTGTCCAACCACGCCTATGACCTATTATTACATGGGTTGGACAATGACCATTGCAGGAAAGGATGCCAAAGTTGTTTTTGAAAAAGCTGCGGCACATACCCCGGAATTCTGTTTCCCAAATCGCTTGGAAGCCATTTTAGCATTGGAGTGTGCACAAAAACTGAATCCGAAAGATGCTAAAGCACCGTATTATCTGGGTAATTTGTGGTATGATAAACGTCAATACCCCGAAGCGATTAGTTGCTGGGAAAAATCGGTTGCAATTGATAGTCGGTTCGCTACGGTGCTCCGAAATCTTTCGCTTGCTTATTTCAACAAATTGAATCAGGAAGAAAAAGCAATTGAATATCTTGAAAAAGCATTTGCACTTGATACAACAGATTCACGCATTTTAATGGAGTTGGACCAGTTATACAAACGAATTTGCCGACCACATACTTTGAGACTTGAATTCCTTGAAAAATATTTTGATCTGCTAGAACAACGGGACGATGTATATCTTGAATATGCCACTTTGTCCAATCAGATTGGTAATTATACCAAAGCAAAAGAACTGATTGATAAAAGACAATTTCATCCCTGGGAGGGAGGCGAAGGCAAAGTGCCTGCACAATATCATATGGCAAGAGTGGAATTAGCCAAAGAGTTTATATCGAAAATAGAGTATGCACCAGCAATTGAATTATTACTACAATGTTTGGTTTACCCTCATAATTTAGGTGAAGGAAAACTTTACGGAGCACAGGAAAACGATTTTCATTATTGGTTGGGTTGTGCTTACGAAGGATTGGGAGAAATAGAAATAGCAAAAACATATTGGGAATTAGCCAAAGATGGAAATACTGAACCGGCAGCTGCCATTTTTTACAACGACCAAAAACCGGACAAGATATTCTATCAGGGATTGGCTTTATTGAAATTAGGACGTGAAGCTGAAGCTAAATCCCGATTTGATAATTTGATTGCTTTTGGCGAAAAGCACTTTGATGAGCAAATAAAGCTCGATTACTTTGCCGTTTCGTTGCCCGACTTACTAATTTGGGACGATGACCTGACTTTCCGCAATAAAATCCATTGTCATTATATGCTCGGTCTTGGTTATCTCGGATATGGAAACAAACAAAAAGCACAGTTTCATTTGCAAGCTGCTACCAATATGGATATTAATCATCAGGGAGCGCAAGTGCATATTAAGATATTCATTAACGATAAATAATAAAAGGCGAGGCATTAAAATTCAGTTTTGGATTTTAATGCCTTTTTTACCTATGTAATGATATATATATCAGCTAAATATACCTATGCAATGATACAATAAAGATAAAAATACACCCATGCAATAGAACAACTATTGAAATATATGCTTATCTTTGTCGCTGAATAATAAATCATTATAGTATGTTTGTCAGAATTATAGAATCGGAGTTGGAAAAATGGGCTTTGAATCCGTATCGAAAACCCTTAGTTTTGCGAGGAGCCCGTCAGGTTGGTAAAACCACTGTTGTAAATCGATTTGGAGAACAATTTGATAATTATCTGTACATTAATTTGGAGAAGTTAAGTTCAAAACAATTGGTTGAATCGACAGATGACGTTAAAAAACTCTTGCCACTACTGTTTCTATATTGCAACAAAACAAGGAAAGAGGGTAAAACTCTACTTTTTATTGATGAAATACAAACAT
>CAYRBL010000536.1:0-2069 GCA_964422385.1 uncultured Bacteroides sp. | reverse complement strand
CACGGCTCTGAACACTCTTTCCCTACACGACGCTCTTCCGATCTCTATTTTATTGTTGATAATTTTATGTATTCCAACCTATACAATTGCTCAAAGCGTAGCAACTATTAAATCAAATCCTAACATAATCTGGAGTGATGGAAGTGCATCAACTTTAGAAAAAGCAAAAAAAAATGCGCTGGATATGCTTTTAGATCAAATTTCAACACAAGTTGAAAACAATTATAAATCTATTTTATCAGATGATAAAAATACTCTACAAAATAATACACTATACTCTGCAAAAGTCAATACAATAATTAAAACCTTTTCAAGTTCTGCCCTTAATAATATTGAAATGCTTGTTGTTTCTGAAGAACCAGAAGCAAAGGTTTTTTTATACATCAACAAAACAGATTTATCAAAGATGTTTTTTTCAAGAAAACAAAAAATCATTGAGTATACTAATTTGGCATATAAGTATGAATCAAAATTGCAAATCGGTGATGCTTTGCGTTTATACTACTGGAGTTTATTATTACTTAAAAGTCATCCGGATTGTAATACTATTAAATATTTACCACAAAATGAGAATAATGAAATAAATTTAATCTCGTGGCTGCCTGAACATATTAATTCTATTTTAAAGGACATTCAATTCAGCACATCATCTATAAAAAAAGAAGAAAATATTAGTTCAGTCTTACTGGATATTAATTACAAAAATCAACCTGTCAATAATCTGGACTTTAAATATTGGGATGGTCGTAATTATACTCAAACACAAAATGTCAACAACGGACAATCTTCTGTTGAATTAGAGAATACTTCTTCAACTTTAAACGAAAAGCTAAAAATTAAAGTTGAATACATGTATGAATATCAAGCTCGGATTGATAAAGAATTAGAATCGATAATCGATAAAATTGATCCGGTAGGATTTGATAATAATAATTATATTGTAGAGTTTAAGGCATCTGCTGAGAAAATCAAGCCTTTAAATACTGAAACTAAGCCGAAAACGATAGTCTCAGACAGTATCCCCGGAAAAATAGATGAACTTCCCTATCAAACGGTTATTGATAAAATATTGGTCGCAATTCGAACAAAAGACTATTCATCGGTTCAGAATTATTTTAATGCTGATGCTTTTGAGAGTTTTAATAGTTTAGTGAAAATGGGTAATGCACGGGTAATTGGAACGTCCGCAATTAAAGCATTTTCATTCGAAGGGAATGTTATCTGCCGATCAGTTCCTATGCTTTTTACATTTTCCAACAATAATCGTAAATTCACTGAAGATGTGGTATTTTATTTTAACAAAGAAATGAAAATAAACAATATTTCATTTGGACTTGGAAAATCTGCTATCAGCTCAATAATTTCAAACACACAATACTCAGAAAGAGATAAACTGACCATTATTAATTTTTTGGAAAACTATAAAACTGCTTTTGCCTTAAAGCGTATTGATTATATAGAATCCATTTTTGCCGATGATGCATTAATTATTGTAGGGAAATATGTAAAAACTGCTCAAAACATAGAATCTCCTTATGCCAACAATAAAATTGTAAAGTATAACCGAATGAGTAAACAAACCTACATACGGAACCTTCGTCAGGCATTTCATTCGCAGGAATTTATTAACCTTCAGTTTGAAGATAGTTACATAGAGAAAGCAGCAAAAGGAGGAGATATTTATGGAATTGAAATTAAACAAAATTATTTCTCATCAAGCTATGGAGATCAGGGTTATTTATTTTTGGGTGTCGATTTGAATGACCAACCAATTATTTTTATCAGGGCTTGGCAACCTGAAAAACGAATCGATGGAAAGACAATTAAAATTAGTGATTTTTGATACCTTTTAATACGAAAAAGCTCTTCACCATTATATTTATTTTCCCGAAGTCCATTTGGATACAAGTATTTTGTCGTTTGCTTTAATTTTAAAGATTATCAATAATATCATATAAATAGTTGTAAATACCTGCAAGTTTTGTAAAATGAATAAAATTAATTACAACTGAAATATATAAACAGAAAAGTTATAATATTATATGCAATCAAAAAAAACACTTCTTATT
>CAYRBL010000535.1:0-2080 GCA_964422385.1 uncultured Bacteroides sp. | reverse complement strand
AAATCTTGATAACACCGATGATAGTTCCGATAAATCCAAACATAGGTGCAATACCTGCAACGATAGCAAGGATAGCCAGGTTCTTTTCGAGTTTATACACCTCAAACTTCCCTACTATCTCTATTGATTCTTCAATATCTTTTAGTGGTCGGCCCAATCTTGACAAACCTTTTTCGGTCATGTGGGCAATCGGACTATCTGTTGATTTGCACAAAGCCATTGCCGAATCCAAGCGATCGTTTACAATAAAATCGCGAATATTATTCATAAAGTTGGCTTCTTCGCGAGATGCTTTTTTGATAGCAATATATCTTTCGATAAAAACATAAACAGTAATTATCGATAAAATAAGGATAGGAATCATTATCCAGCCACCTTTTATAATAAGGTTTATCAACGATATTGCTTCTTCTTTTGGCTGTCCGGTAGGAGTATTAACCACTTGGGCAGCTGCTCTGTTAATTGTATCCGCTACGTTAGTGGCGGCTTGTGTAATCTGCAAAATTATTCCAATCATTGTTACTTTATTTTAGTCAATAAAAGTAGTGCTTATTAGTTTACGATATTAGTTTATATCACTTATTTTTGAACACTCATTTGTTAATAAGAACTTGCTTTTATTAATATTATTGTATTGATTGGATAATTAATAAGAGGTATTGATGTTTATAGGTTTATGAAATGTTTTGTTTTTAAGATAAAAAGAAAAACTATTTAAAAAGCAAACCACATATACCAACACCTATTGATAACACATTTCCATTTACACCAGTATTATCAGGATAATACAATTGTTTTATTTCATAGTTAGCTTCAACTGTTAATCCTAAATTCTTTTTAATGGGCATTAATATTCCAAAGCCAAAATAAATATCGCTTCCTTTTAAGTATGAATTAGTGCTTTCATATTTAATCCCTAGGTGTAAAAAGGGAAAGTTTGTGCTATTTGAATTGCCAAAATATAAAGCTAATTGAGGTCCTATTTCGATAGATTCATAAGAAGTAGCATCTGTCCTCATTGTTACATAACCTAAAGTAAAACCTAAGGCTAAATGAGAAGTAACAAAACTACTAAATGATGGAGTTAAGGAGATTGTAGTAATACTTCTGCTATTATTATTACTTATGTATAAGTTCCCACTTTGACGTGTATAGCCAAAACTTCCTGATACAATTTTACTTCCTTTTCCAATAGGATTATCCTGGCTAAAGGCTTGCATATTAAATAAGATTATGCAAATTATAATACTTATTTTTTTCATTGTTTTTGTTTTAAAATTTATAATTGATGCTTAAGATGCCTCCATAGCTATATAAGGGAGGTACTACAAAACCATTATCAATTTCTCTTTTGAATTTATAATTTAAGTAGGGTTCAAAGGTTAAAAGAAATTTCTTTGCAAATAAATATTCGCAACCTAAATTAAATTGTAAAGATTGATAAATATAAATAGTTTTGATTTCTTGAGAATTTGTACGAGAATTGGAATATTGAGTATTATTGAAATTATATCTAAAATTTAAAATATAACCAAACGAGGGAGTAAATTTAAAATTGCCTTTCGAATAAACAGTATAACCTAACATCAAAGGTATATTAATAAAATAAATTCTATCTATTAAATAATCGGTACTATCTATTAAAATTGGATCGTCTTGTTGAACAGCAATAAATGGTGCAAATGACCATTTATATTTTATTTTCGAAAAGCTTATTCCGCTTCTTAGCGAAAAATTTTCGTTAAAATCATATTGTACCTTTAATCCTAAATGATAGCAAGGGAAATTCTCTACTTTTAATGATGTATTTAAGTTATCGTTGTATTTATATTTATAAAAATCCAACGAACTCATCACACCTAAAGAGAATTTACTGTTTTGTGCTTTAAGCTGCATACCTATTATTATAAGGCAGCTCATTAATAAAATTATTTTTTTCATTGTTTTTGTTTTAAAATTTATAATTGATGCTTAAGATTTCTCCTAAACAAATACTGTTCTTCTTAAATAAATGTGAGTCGATTTCACTAAGATTCCAGTTAATATATGGTTCAAAAGAGATTGTTATCTTATTTTTAAT
>CAYRBL010000534.1:0-2095 GCA_964422385.1 uncultured Bacteroides sp. | reverse complement strand
CATGGGCTTCATGTTGGGTCTTCGTGCCTCGACCACACGAAGCCCTATGTATTATTCCAAGTTTCAGTTGTACTTATATCTTTTACCCCGGTATAAGCATCAGTTGGGACAAATGTTCTGAGATTTGAATAAGATAATGCAGCGTGCATCCGTCCGATTTCAGTTGGTGGTAGATAATTATGAGGTGGACCCCATGCCATATTCATTAAACTACTATAACAGTATGTGGAAGGATAAAAAAGTAAATAAACAGCAGGGTCATCTGGATGAAATAAGGATAGTGAATGGCCTATTTCATGTGCTAGTTGGACTGCAATCCCATTTAATTCCCAATAACGAATATTAGGTATCCATGGTTGATTAAACTCAATAGGCACATCATTTATCATGTGAAGATATTTTGTATATTTATCGGGCATATGTATTTTTGAACTGCCTGAATAATTGATTGTTGACGGAAACTGAGAACAAGCATAACCTGCACCTTTAAATGCTGAATCTTTAATTTCAACATAATGTTTATATTTTATCGAGTCTTCAGTAAAATAAACATTTATTCCTCTTAGGATATTTGAATTTAAAACAATCTGATTATCTAAATAATCTAAATACCATGGTGAACTAGGGCATTTAGTACCGTTATGATCATGACAATTATTCCAACCATAATTATCTTTAACGAAAATTTTATTTGCAATAAATTGTATTCTTGTATCAGATATAAAATCTGTTCCTGAATAACATGCCATATCATTTGGATTTGCTAAATTTGCATAAATTCTATTCATGTCTATTATTGCATCATCAATTAAAGACATTTGTTCAGAATTATTTTCTTGAAAATTACCTGTTCCATCTGCTCTTTGTAGGAATATCAGATTTAATCTAATAAATATTATTGATTGGCTTGTAGAAGGTTTGAATTTTGTTCCAAGCAACTTCCCATAATCAGCAACTTGCAAACAATTACCTGAATAGATAACTTGTTGTGATGATGAATTGGTGCTATTTGAACATGTGCCATAATCAACAAAATCAGACAATAAGTTTGTTGGTATTTGCTGAGCATTTAAATATAACGAAAGCAAGTAAAATACCGTTAAATATATTTTTTTCATATTTTTTTATTTTATTCTTTAATAAATTTTCGATAAACCGAATTACTGTTACATTCAAATACAAGAAAATATATCCCTTTTATCAGAATACTGCAATCAATGTCTTTGTCATATCCATTAAGTGTTTTAATGATTTTACCATCCAATGATTGGATTTTTATTGTTCTAATAAATAGAGAACTCGTATTCTTTATTTTCAACTGGTTCTTTACTATAACTGGATAGATTTGAATTTGATTATCTGATTCAATCTCGTAAATTGCATTTATAAGTCTATTGCTAAATGCCATATATACAGTTTTAAAAGGATAATTCTGCCCTTTTTTTATATTGGTATATCCTCCTGCTTTCATAGTTTCTAATACAGCTAAGGAATTGACCTCTGAAAATTGAATTGTTGAATTATCTTTCATATTTGCAAATGTTACTGGCCAATCACTTGATATATCATACCAACGACCAGGTAGCCAATCGGTAATAACACTACAATCCCTGTTAGTATTCATAAATAAAGATTTGTCCCAACTAATAGTTACAGGTAATGATTCATACGGAAAAATAATTGGAATTGCTCCTTCTGAAACGTAATGGGCTGATGGTTTCATAATTTGTTTTTTTAAGTAATAGGGGTTTTGCAAAAAATCATTACATTGCCAGCATTGTCCAATTATAAAAGCCTGAAATTTTGTTGAATCAATAGGAGAAGAATAACTGATTTCTCCAAAAGCTGCATCCATTCCATTAGTTGCATTTGCATCATATCCGACTTCAAGTGTATCTTTTTTCCCATTTTTATCAGTTAGATATAATTTCGTAGAAAATTCTTGAGCATACAAAAAGCATTGGCTAAAACAAATTGAAAGTACGATTAATCTTGTTTTCATAAGGCTGAATTTAGTTAGTTAATATCATTCGTTTTGTGTCGATGACTTTGCCATCGGCTATCAAAGCATAAAGATACATACCTGCATTGAATT
>CAYRBL010000533.1:0-2102 GCA_964422385.1 uncultured Bacteroides sp. | reverse complement strand
AAAAGCATGTAGATACCTTCAAGCTTTTTTGTATCGTCCCAGATTTCTAAGACGACACCTCAATGCTTAAAGCATACGCACTTATAATACGGGACTATTCATTTACATTTATTTGTAACATCAGGTTTTTAAAGGATAAAACCTCCACGTTGATTTTTGGTGCCTCAAAAATAAAAGGCATCACCAATACAAAAAAAAGACACAACTTATAAATTTAAGTTGTGTCTTATGAAATTATTTTGAAAGAAATTTGTTTTTATTACATAAAAAACATTTTAACTTAAGGTGATTTTAACAACACCTAAATTTAATAAATCTTTATTTTTTAATAAAAGAAATTTATTTTGAGGGCAACCTAATTGCACTGCCGTGATCATAATTTCTTCGCCAGGCATTATCATCAAGCTACTTGGCTGAAACAGTTCGGTGCCCGATACTGCTCCCATATAATATATAGGCACAGATCCTAAATTTTGGATTGTAATTTTTTGACCTAAAGAAAAAGCAATTAAAGAATCAATTTGTGCTAAAGGTTGAACCGATAATATCCATGGGCCGAAGTTATTTTTACCCTTATGATGGCTAGGAGTTTCGAGGACACTATCTGTAAAGAAAATATAATTTTCTCTAGGAACATTATCATTTTGAAGACTGATAGTATGTAAGTTTTTATTTAATTGTTTTTTCAACAACACATAATTTACATCATACAAAGGATTATTATCTTCTACATTTGTCTTTAATATGACTTGTGCTTGACGAGCTGCATCGAATGCTATATAACAATCCTCGATAAGCGTAACTATATCAGCACCTAATTCTGTTCCATATTTCACTGTACCATCTCTTAAAAATTGTATACGAATATACGCATTTTCCATGATAGTATCGTTATAATATTTCATACCTGTATTAAATAATTCAATAAAGCCTACTGAACCTTCACCTAATTTATCAGATGCACGCTTCATGGTTTTTGAAGCTGCTTTTTTAAAACTCTTAATAGCTGTATTAGCTTCTTTTGTTTGAGCAACACGTTGACTAACTCCTGTTGTTTTTACAGATATATTTACAAACATTGCATCATATATCACTTTTGTACTTGTATGAAGCGGCACTAAAAAAGGCATAGCTATTTTTTTTGCTTCCATTGCCGTCATGTGGAGATAAGTGTAAATCTGAACTTTGTCTCTTCCATAAATGTCGAGACCATCAAAAGAATTGTCGAAACTCTTATTTGTATTCATTTTAAAATTTATTTTTGCTGCTATCTTAATTCCCTCGAAATTTAGTTTAAAGAAAACAGTGATACTACGTATTTCAAAAAATAAATCGGTTATCGAGTTCCGGTTTAGGTTTTACAAAAGTAATTAGAATTTTCATCAAAAGATATTATATTTTACTTAGTTGTTAACAATTGCTGGTAATAACTTTAGGGGGTATCGTATCACCTGTTAGCACGTTGGCCCAAAAATGCTAATAGAAGTATCTAAGTACTTCCTTTTCTGAAGATTTATTTATTGATGAAAAGAAGAAATTTTTATTAATAAAATAAAAAAAGCATAAAAAAAACCGATAACAAATAACATTATCGGTTTTTACATTAATAATAAAAAATGCTACGGGACACTACTTCCCAAAATCTGGGGAGTATTTCTTCATGTATTCTTCAATCTTGTCAACCATAAATGTAGGTCCTGCAAAGAAAGGAGAACGTTGATGTATCGTTTTTGGCTCAATTTCCAACACGCGACCAAAGCCATGTGATGCTTTGCCACCAGCTTGTTCGGCAATGAAAGCCATAGGATTGCACTCGTATAACAATCTTAATTTACCTGAAGGATTTTTAATGGTACCTGGATATAAAAAGATACCTCCTTTGATAAGATTTCTGTGAAAATCAGCAACCATCGAACCTATATAACGGGTAATATATGGGCGATTGCTAGCTGCATCATCAGCATGGCAATACTGAAGATATTGCTGAATAGCTTCAGGGAAATAGATATAATTTGATTCGTTAATAGAATAAATTGTACCTTGTTCTGGATACTTCATATTTGGATGCGAACGGATAAACAAACCTACAGAAGGATCTAAGG
>CAYRBL010000532.1:0-2118 GCA_964422385.1 uncultured Bacteroides sp. | reverse complement strand
TTTCGTCATGCCCGATGATACTATTTCCTATCAAATAAATTTTGGAGATGGTAGTGATACAACTTTTAATATGATTTTTCAAGGCAGTCCTTCTCCGGAAGCCGATATAACGCATATTTACGATTCTGCCGGTATTTATTCGCCTTCAGCTATTTTACAGCATACTGATGGAATGTCAGATACCATTCAATCACCTAATCTTATAGTTATCAACGATTCTTGTGGAAATATTTCCGGTAATGTATTCTTTGATGCGAATCAGAATTGTATTTTAGATAGTAATGAATTCAAATTAGCCAACATAATGGTTAAATTGTTTGATTTGTCACATTCATTCCTTCAAGCGCAGTTTACCGATGCTAATGGCTTATATACTTTTAGTGTACCTAACGGAAATTATTTGATAGAGATTGATAGCAATGTTTATAATAATTTTACGATGACATGTCCTTCAACCGGAAGTTATAATATTTCAAGTTTGCCGGCTTCCAACACAGATTTTGGATTAAATTGCACAAGCGGATTTGATTTGTATGGAAATTTAGACGGAACTTTTGGGATTGTTGGACTAAACCCTATTTATTTAAATTTGCATATTGGAAATTTAAGGCCAGGGATAACAAATTCTAATGTTAAATTAATTCTAGACTCACTAACCAGTTATGCTAATTATTCAACTTTGCAACCAGATGCTATTAATGGCGATACTATTTCATGGTTATTAAGCAATTTATATTTTCCAGGACATCAAAACGTAAATATTAATTTAAAAATTAATATGGAAACTGCCTGGCAGGTTGGACAATTGTTTCATTTTTGTTTAGTTGTTAACCCGATTAATGGCGATATTAATCCTTTAAATAACACCCAATGTAAAAACTTTCAGTACGTTTATCCTATTGATCCTAACGAAAAAATTGTTAGTCCTGTGGGAGATATTACAGTGAATACACCTCTTACCTATACCATACATTTTCAGAATACAGGAACAGGTGTTGCCAATAATGTCTATATTTTAGATACTCTTGATGCCAATCTAAACCTAAATACTTTAGAATTGCTATCTGCAAGTCATACATATAATGCTGAGATTCTGCATTATGGTCAAAAAAATATATTAAAATTTCTGTTTCCCAATATTAATCTGCCGGATAGCGGCAGTAGTCAGATGTTGAGTCGCGGGTATATATCATATAAAATTTATCCATTCTCAACTTTAGCCGAGGGAACTTTGATAAAAAATACTGCTGAAATTTATTTTGATTTTAATTCTGCAGTTGTAACTAATACAGTCCAAAACAAGATAGTTAAAACTGTTTCTGTTGGAGAATTAAGTAATGTTAGCGATAAAGACATTCTTATCCCAAATCCTGCCAATGGAGAGGTAACACTTAACTACAATATTTCAGAAAAAGGAAAAGCTCTGATTACTATGCTGGATATTACCGGTAAAGAAATCAATACTTTATTAAATCAGGAAATCATTCAGGGAAAACATCAGCTTAAATTTAATGTTGAAACCCTGAACGAAGGAGTCTATTTTATTAGAATTAGCAGCAGTAATCATGTATCTGTATTGAAACTGGTGAAGCTGGATAAATAGTTTTGGAAGAATCAGGTATTTAATAATTTACAATCAATGATTGATATTATCTAAGTCGTTGTAAATATTGTATAAAGGGTATAGAGAATAAAATCTATACCCTTTTTTACTTTTACAATAGAATTAATAACGCTGACACACTTTAAGGAATAGTAAACAAGTATGCACATCACTGTGCGAAATGTGGAAGATGACTTGCGGAATGTGGAAGATGACTTACGCAAAGTGGAAGATGACTTGCGCAATGTGGAAGATAACTTACGCAATGTGGAAGATGACTTGCGGAATGTGGAAGATGACTTGCGCAATGTGGAAGATAACTTACGCAATGTGGAAGATGACTTACGCAATCTGGAAGATGACTTACGCAATGTGGAAGATGATTTGACACTATCCCCCTTGTTTGTTTATAATTTCTGATAAAATTAAGCCGCAGCAAACAACATAATTAATATTTTTGGGCAGTATCTCATAAAGTGTGTAAACTGGAAAAGTTATTCTAAGAGGATTTTTTG
>CAYRBL010000531.1:0-2119 GCA_964422385.1 uncultured Bacteroides sp. | reverse complement strand
ATAATTATTATTTTAGTTTTCATAAAAAGAATATGTTTTAGTGTCAATTTTTGAATTCCAGAAGTCTTCTTCCATTTTTGTCTCATAAAGTTTATAGTCTTTTGTCACGCTTTTCAAGTACGCTTCAGGTTTATAAACCATTTGTTTTAGCTTGTCAATATCTTTATCCTTAAGCCAATGTTGGCGCATCCACTCTAAATAATAACCTTTAGAAAAAAGGAATAATTCATAATCCTGATTTTTCTCAGGCAATATAAAGTTAAATTTATACTCGCTTCCAGGCATAGAAACTAAATATTTAGCAGGATCGTTGATTAAAGTTAAAGCATTGTTATCAATTTTGCCTTTGTTAAGAATACTATTTGGAGAAATTTCTAAAGGTTTTACATTTTTCTTTATATTTGTTAAGGCAAGATAATCAATACGCCATAAACCTTTATTTAAAACAATTTTCATCTTGATATTTTTATCAGAAGGAGTATAATTAAGTGGAAGAAACTGTTTGTTAATAGCAATAGGACCAGTTTCGCTGATCTCACCAGTCTTAATCCAGTTCTTTTTTAAATCGTTGAAAACATAAACTTCGATGTTTCCTAATACTTTAGTAGTACTGTTAAAATCAGCTCTGATATCTTTGTCGGTTTCAAGTTTAGCAAATATGTCTCCTACATTATCTCCCATATAACCCATTGCAGAATAGAATAGATAAGTAGTAAGTAAAGTTTGACGGAAATTAATTATCAAACCTAAATCAGAAGTGTTATTAACGTTATTAAAATTAAATAAAATCTCTTCTTTGGTATTTAAATTATCTGCATCAGCAAGGCTAAAACGTTCTTGTTTATCATCATTTTTAAGTAAAGAAGTTACCTCGCCTTCAGTAGCTTTAGCTTTATCTAAAGTGTAAATATTTTGACAAAGATAAAACTTATCATCAGTAGTATGAAAAACCCTTTCGTTTTTATTTCGAGGATAAGCCAAAAGTTTAACATCGTTTACACAATGCGTTTCCAAAGCTTCGTTTTTCATAGTAATAGAAAACAAATTATCCTTAATAGTTTTGTTGTTTAAAGCATCTATATCACCATATTCCATTGAAGGGGAGATAGCATTTGTGAAACCTTCGGCATCAGCATAATGGAAATTATCTTTTTCGTTTATATAAAAAGTAGGACAGGAGCCAAAACAAGCTTTCGGATTCGTTAAACAAATAAGACCTACAATAACATCAACACTAGCTAAAACAGCTAATGTAGCTACTCTTGCGGATTCAGGATTGTTCAACTTTTTATTAGTTTCGAAAATAGCAACACTATCAATTGGCACACTTATCTTACCATCATATAAAGCATATCTGTTAAAATTGAATCGGGTGCCATTACCAGATACTGTATTTTTTGTAGAATCTATTACCCAGGTATCAGTAAGGATGCAAACGTCCCCGTTCTTAAGATGTATTTTTAGATAAAGTTTCGTGTCAGATTTAGATGTTTTATGTATAAGGGCATTCGTAGATATATAATTCTCTCTAAAAAGATAGGTAGAGCACGAATTAATAACAATAATTAAGAGTGCAAGGGATGAAATAATATATAAAAGCGATTTTTTGTACTTCATATTAAATTATTTTGGTGTTTAAATACTTTAATTGTTTTGCAAATATCCTATTATTAATAGGCAATTCATTAAATTAGCTTCTATTATAACAAAAGTAAATATAATATGGTACAAATATACGGAATAAATCTTGATATTTCCTATTATATTTTAGTGAATAATTATTTTGCTTGTTATTGATGCAACAAAAGTTTAATTTTGTACACTTATATTTATACACAAATCAAATGCGTACTGAAAAGGATTTTATTGGTGAACTTCAGATACCTTACGATGCTTTGTATGGCATCCATTCGGTGAGAGCAAAGGAGAATTTTCCTGACAATTCGCCTTTTGATATCCATTGGTATAAAGCTACAGCTCAGGTAAAGCACGCCTGTTATGTTACCTATAAGAGTTTTACAAAGGCTTTGCTCGAAAAATATGATCCAAAAGATTTGCCTATTGCAATTATCCCTGATACTATAATTGACACTCTTATCGATACAGCTATTGAGTGCTC
>CAYRBL010000530.1:0-2120 GCA_964422385.1 uncultured Bacteroides sp. | reverse complement strand
AGGGTATTTACTTTTTACTTATTTTTTTACTTTCAACTTTTTACCTTCTTCTTTTTTGTTTGAGTGCCTGCTGTTTACTTTCTTCTTTTTATTAAATCTTTCCGCTATTTTTGTTTAAGCCCTACTTATTGCTTGCTACAGATTCGTATGAGTAAGCATCAAGTTGAGCCCTGAATTTTTGTGTTTCAGTTTCAACACGCTTTTTATCCTTGCCAAAATTTCCTGTAAATTCCTTAACTGTATTCCAAGCGGCGAACACATTTAGTGAACCTATCAAAATGGACGAAGTGATTACTACTATCTTTTTCATCGTTTTCTTTTTGTTTTGTTGTTAATAAATTTGTTTCTATTTTTTTACCGTTGTTTGAAGAGTATATTGCGAATACTGTGCCAGAAAAAATATTTATTGAATTACAATTGATTACAAATTTTATTGAACATATTTGTTCCATTTAAAGGAATTAAATCCATTTTTAGGAATTATTCCCTTTAATGCCTTTTTATTTTTTATGGATTTTTGTGTATTTTATGGTTTAATTTCCTCTAATTAGAGTATTTCCAAACGAGAATTGTCGATATAATTAAATATTTATAATTCGTTTGGATAAAAAAAACGAAACCAGGGATAAAAAACAACTATGGATATTTTTATAACAGAAGATAATTCATATTTACATACGCTACATTTGTACTAAAAAAACTAAAGCATGAATCCCATAAATATCCCAGCCGATTACCAACAGGTAATGCCCTATCTGATAGTAAAAGACGCTACCAAGTTCATATACTTTATGCAACAGGTATTTGGCGCCATAGAAAAGATGCGCCATATGCGTGATGAGCACACAATTATGCATGCCGAGTTAACTGTGGGAGCTTGTGTGATCATGCTTGCTGATGCCACCAGCGCATATGCAACCAGAAATGGAGGATTCTTTATCTATGTAGCCAATGCAGATGAAACATATGATAAAGCACTAAAATCAGGAGCAAAATCGATAGAACCATTACGCGACCAACCATATGGTCGTAGCGGGGGTATTGAAGATGAATGGGGAAATACCTGGTGGATTACATCCCAATCATAGTAAGACATGGACTGCCATTTTGGGTTTAAGCATCTATTTCTTACGCTTTAACATTGAAGCAACAGGATAATACTGTCATTAACACAGGCTATAGCTACCTTCGCACCCTAATCAGGCGAACCAAAGAATAATTCAGTTATGAGCATTTTGATGTATGTGGCAACGGCAGTAATAGTAGTACTTTTAGTCAGAACAGGTTATCATATCTTCAATTCCAGGAAGCCTAAAAGGTGGAACTAGATTACAGGGACTCTGCTTATTGCTCAATTCAGCAATTAATTAGTCGTCCCTCAAAAAGTCACTTTCAGTTTGGGCAATAGAAATTGAAGCCCGTATATTATGAAGTTGTAAACGAGTTGCCAACTGCTTATTGCCTCTGTACGCCAGAGGTTCATGACTCGTTTGAAGTTCATTGCTGCTGCCGATAGCATGACATTTATTTCATCGCCTACGGTTCCCTTGAGGTAGTTGCGGATCATCCTGTAGTCATGTTTCAGATGTCCTATCACCGGCTCTATGGCTGCTCTTCGTCTATGGCGTTTACATTTGGTAGTCGTTATGTTCTTATCAGGCCGTGGCGTGTGCAAAAGTGTATCTTCGATTTGTTTCGGTCCACGATAGCCGCGGTCCAAGTAGACTGCTTTTGCTTGTTTGCCATTTAGACGTTTGTATTGTTCTAAAACTTGCGGCAAAGTTTTAGAGTCATGGAGTGTTTCTGTGAAGTTCATAGCTCCAACTATGACGCCGCTTTTTTGGGTTATTAAAAACGAGGCCTTACTACCAAATTCATATTTCTTATGCTCCTTGCCTTTTGTGTAGCATTTCACCTGGGGTTCGTGTAAACTATAGATTTTGTCCGTATCGCTCCTCTTCTGAGCCAGCACCTTGCCAAACAGCGAAAGTGACATCTCGTGCTTATTGAGGGCGTTGGCAGGCAATTTCCTGCGTAGTTCACGCACTAACCTACCTGCTATCGTCTGCACTTTTTTACTTGCCTTTCTGGCTTTAGGTTCACCACCTTTGTTACGACGC
>CAYRBL010000529.1:0-2122 GCA_964422385.1 uncultured Bacteroides sp. | reverse complement strand
AAGGTAAAACTTAAAATAGAGGTCATAACTAATACTGCACCAGCAGCAACAGCAATACCTGCATACACTTTCTTTAATAAAGCAGGTGATTCAAACCTTTCACCGATATGACTGGTAAGTAATATTGAAAAAATAATCAATACTACAATACCACCAGCATACAATGTAAGTTGAACAGCTGCTAAAAATTGATAGTTAAGCATAAAATATAAAGCAGAGGTTGCAACTAATACAAAAAGTAAAAATGTTGCTGCTCTTAAGATTTTTCTGCTAGTAACTGTCAAGATTGAGAATACAATAATCATCAACGAGAATACTATAAACATTATTTGATTTCCTGTCATTTCAAAAACTCCTTTCTAATAAATTATTACTTATTGAGCAGCTTGTTTACTTTTTAAAGAAGAGCCTGGCATATTTAATGTTTTGTTAAGTTTTTCCTTATCAAAAACTGCATGTTCAAACTCATTTGAGAACTCTATGGCATCTTGTGGACATACTTTTACACATAAGCCACAAAAAGTACACATCCCTAATTTATAAATATAGGAATCAAGTTCTTTCTTTTTCTTGCCATCTTCGGTTTCAGTTTGTTTAATATTAACTATTATTGTACCGTTCGGACAATTCATCTCACAAATACTACAAGCAGTACATTTATGCTGATTGTTTTCATCGTGAGGCATTACTAGTTCGCCTTTAAAGCGATCAAGCATAACAAGTGTCTTTCTGTTTTCGGGGTATTGCTGTGTAACAATTTCTCTTGGGTGAACAAAATAGTAACCAGTTACCATCATTCCCGTAAGTAATGTTTTGATACCTCCGAATAAATCTTTTAAATATTTAATGATTGAACTCATATAAAACTGTTAAGAAATATTATTAATCATTATATTATAAGTGCCATCCCATTAACACTATAAAAGCCATTAACAAAATATTGAAAAGATTAATAGGAAGTAAGAACTTCCATTCAAGTTTCAATAATTGGTCGATACGTAAACGTGGGAATGTCCATTTGAACCACATCATAAGGAAGATTACTACCATAGTTTTTCCCATATACCAGAAGAATGGTGGAATATAATCCATGATACCATTAAAGCTAGCCCATCCTGGAATATGAAATGGCATCCAACCTCCCCAGAATAATGTTGCAGCCATTGAAGCTACAATAAACATATTCATATATTCTGCTAAGAAAAAGAACGCAAATTTAATCCCTGAATATTCAGTATGGAAACCTGCTGTTAGTTCTGATTCAGCTTCTGCAAGGTCGAAAGGACCACGGTTTGTTTCAGCAGTACTTGCTATTAAGAAAATAACAAATGCAATAAAAGCTGGAATATGTCCTGAGAATATAAACCAACAATTACGCTGTGCTTCAACAATAGTTGAAAGTTGCATACTTCCTGCTAAGATAACAATTGTTACTAACGAAAGACCAACAGATAGTTCATAACTTACTATCTGAGCCCCACTTCTCATAGCTCCAATTAAAGAGTATTTGTTGTTACTCGACCATCCTGCTAAAAGTACACCAATTACACCCAATGATGATACTGCCATTACATAAAGTACTCCAATATTAAAATCAATAGCATGTAATCCTAATCCAAAAGGAATAGCTGCCATTGCCATAAACGAAGCAATAATAACAATAAAAGGTGCTAAATTAAAAAGGAATTTATCGGCATTATTGATATGAATTAATTCTTTCATCAATAATTTGATAAAATCCGCAATTGTTTGGAAAATACCATAAGGTCCAACCCTGTTAGGCCCTACCCTATTCTGAATAAAACCGCAAACTTTTCTTTCGGCATATACTAAGAATAAGCCAACAATTGCATAGAACAATAGAAAAACCAAACCGATAATTGTCATCTCTACTAGCATTGCTGCCATTGGAGGTAAACTATCGTACAGTGCCTTATCTATCGACTGGTTAAACGCTGTAAAATCGTAAATACTAAATGCCATATACGTTGTTTTAGTTTATTGTTTCAACAATATTGTAAACTAATTAAGTTCCTTACTAACGGTCGATGTCTGGAATAACTAAATCCAATGAACCGCCTATAGCTACTAAGTCAGCAATTTTTAAACCTGCTGCCATTTT
>CAYRBL010000528.1:0-2123 GCA_964422385.1 uncultured Bacteroides sp. | reverse complement strand
TGGCACGTGGTACAGGTATCGCATTAAAGAACTTCGATAAGTTTACTTTCCTTATAAAGTAATCTAATTTAGCTAATAATATTAAAAAAGCTCTTGCTATTAATTTAGCAAGAGCTTTTTTAAATTTATTGAGGTTCCCAAAGGTATTTCAGATGGAATCCGATAATCGATCAATATATAATATAATCCAAGTACATTTACTTCGTATCTCTATTTTTAATCTGTTTTGTTTTGTGTTTCGCTTGGGTTTAAAACTGTAATTATATCTTGTACCTGACGATTAAAATCACTAATCTGTCCTTCGTATTTATCAGTGTCTTCTTCTATTGATTTAGCAATTAGAGTATAAATTTTTATCCTTAATTCGCAATATCTAATCAATATAACGTCTTTTTTATGAATTGGAACAGGCAAGTCTAGATTATCTAGCTCTTTTATCAGTTTTAAATTTTCGTTCCAATAATGCAAGCCATTATTTTTTAGTTCTTTTAATAAAATTTCTTTGGGTGTATCTGGAGACATTTTAAAAACTTTTAATGCTAATTCTTCATTCTTGATAAAAGTTTGAATTTCTGTTTCATATTTTGCAATATCGTTTGGTAGTACTTTGTATACTAAAGCTGAAATGGAGATTGAACAGATTATTAACAATGCAATTATTTTAATATTTAGCTTTGAATCTTCAGGTTTCTTTAAACTTTGTACAAAAGCAAATCCAATAATAAAACCACTTATAAGTCCACCTATATGGGCCGAATTATCTATCCCTTCTTTCATACCATTTATTAAATTATACCCAACAAATAGTGCTATACTTGTCATTAATGTATTTCGTTTTTCTTTTTCGATAATATTTGTAGTTAACATTGCCAAAAATACACCATACATTCCGAAAATAGCACCAGATGCACCTGCACTTATTACTAAATCATGCCAATATATACTAGCAGTACTCGATATTAATCCAGTTAACAAATATGCAACTGCAAATTTTATTTTCCCTAAATAGGGCTCTAAAAGCAATCCTATAAATAATAGGGCATACATATTCATTAATAAATGAAAAATACCGATATGTAAAAAACAACTTGTTAATAAACGATACCATTCGCCTTGTAATGTTGATGGTCTGAAATTTGCACCCCATAATAATAAACTTTCATTATCGGGTTGCATAAAATTTACACCCGTTAATGTCATTATTATGAATAATAAAATATTTAAATCAATTAAAATTGGAGTGATAAAAAAGCCTTTTCTTGGAATAAATAATGATAAGGAGTTAATTATTTTTTCTGCTATCGAAAGAGGTGGTTTTTTTAAGAGATCTTCTTCTTCTGGCACAAATTTATTTGAATATTCTTCATCTTTTTCAGCCAATACTTCTTCTGTCATCGTGTGTTTAAAATCAACAAAATAATCTCTGAATCTATTTACCAATTTTCGATTTCTACCCCAATCAACCAACTCATTACTTATCGATTTGCATATAATAGTTGCAGTTTGTCCTTCAATTTTAAAAGTAAATTCTGCATTCCATTTAAACATACCATTTTTAGTAGTAGCGACAAAGCCTATATTGCCTGACGAAATTATTTCTAAATTCAACTTTTTAGCAGCTTCCAAAGCAAACACTATAAATTGTTGAGGTGTATAGGTTTCGAGATATAATTCTTCAGTGTATTTAGGTGGAAATCCAAAAGCCATATTTTTATTTTTTTATTTTTTTGATATATTTATTAATCTTTTTGATATAAAAAAGATTACAAAAGTAATCAATTTCTTTTATCAGGTACTATGTAATTCTTATAAAAATATCTTTCTTGTATTATTTTTAAAAATATGAAATACAATCTTCTTTTTTAAAATAAATAAATGTAATTTAGCCATGTCAATTTTTAATAAAAATATCGATGAAGAAAATAGTTATAGTAATGTTTATTACACTTTTATTAGTGTCGTGTAAGCGTCAATCATCCAAAAATAAAAATGTTTTATACATTGCTGATGTTGAAATTAAAATACCTCTACCCGACGAAAAATATGTAGACGTAGATATTGAGAAAAACGATTTTTTAAGAAATAAAATAATTGATTCACATTATTTACTTGGTGTTTTTGTG
>CAYRBL010000527.1:0-2126 GCA_964422385.1 uncultured Bacteroides sp. | reverse complement strand
CCACCTGATACAATAAATTCAAATTCCCTTTATTCCCCGGACCATGAATCATACAGGGACGAAGAATGTAAGTAGACTTTAGTAGACACTCACTAGTAGGCAGTAGGTAGTTTTTAGTAGGCAGTAAAAACTCCTGACTGCTAACTGCCGACTCAGAACTCTTTACTCCTAACTGTTCACTGCTAACTTCCGACTGCCGACTAAGTATATAATTCTCTGCAGCTATCTTGCTCTCCCCATACGGTCCTTTCGGACTTGGGATAACATCTTCCGTCAATATCTCACCCTCTACCTTATCAGCAGCGGCTTTCACTGAACTAAAAAAAATAAATTTCTTAGCTTCTGATGCAAGAAACCAGTCATATATCTTTTTCGTTAAACCCGTATTGATATCAAAATACACCTGCGCATTGGTTTGATTCTTAGTATCGTGTGCTTTACCTGCTAAGTGAATAACAATATCAATCGGAGGTAGAGCGTCTAACTCATTCCACGAAAAAGTAGTTGTTACACCCTCTTTCCGTGGCGAAACAATATCCAAACCATAGATTGTATGATGGCCGCTGAGTGCAACAACTAAGTTAGAACCAACAAATCCGTGAATTCCTGTAATTAATATATTCATTGAGTTACTTTTTACTTACTTCTTACCGCTTGCTTCTTGCCCCTTGTAACTATTCTTACTATTTACTGATTAGCTATCTCCTTTCAATCGTCTTACTTCTTTATCAAAATCAGAAATATAGCTTTCATCTTGAATAACCCTATATTTATCAAATTCGTGTTCTGCTTTCAGTTTCGCTTCTAATGCACTAATTTTCCCATTGTCCTTTAGTATCGGAAAACTTGATAGTTCCAAAAACTGATTCAGAAAAACAATCCAATCCTTCATCATGGTTGGAATTTGTCGGCTTGCTCTACTTTCAGCTAGATCAAGATATGCAGAAACCATTCTGTTTAATTCTTTTATATGCTGTTCGCTTAAATAATTTTTAGCAATTATAACATCTGATTTTAATATCTTACCATTAGGTGAATGTTTCCAATTTGTCAATCCCATATACAGTTTGGTAGCATCAACTGATGAATATATAATCTCTGCTGCTGTTTTTCCTGTGATTGCCCAGTGTAATTTATTTTGAACAGTCGCAAAAAAATCTTTTGTCTGTTTATCGTCAATATCATAATCGCTAGAAAGCGAATAAATATCTGTTATTTTTTGGTAAAACCTTCTTTCACTGGCTCTAATTTCCCTAATTCGTTCAATTAGTTCATCAAAGTAGTCTTTACCGAAATGTTTACCTTGCTTTAATCTTTCGTCATCAAGGACAAATCCTTTAATGATAAATTCCTTAAGCGTTTTTGTTGCCCATATTCGAAACTTAGTTGCCTGCTGCGAATTAACCTTGTATCCTACAGCTATTATGGCATCGAGATTGTAAAATGTTGTTTTGTAATTCTTGCCATCGTCAGCAGTATGTTCCAAAATGGAACATACTGAACTTTCAAGTAATTCGCCCGACTCAAAAATATTTTTCAGATGCTTTGTAATTGCAGGTCGTTGAACACCAAACAAATCACTCATCTTCTTCTGAGAAATCCAGAATGTTTCATCATGAAATAAAACTTCAATCTTTATATCTCCACTATCAGCCTGATAAAATAATATTTCAGATTCTTTTGCCATTGTGTTTGTTTTTTAGCAATTAAAGTATAAAGAAAAGTTCTTGGTATCATGCGCTTTACCAGCCAATGGAGTATTTCGACATCCTGTTTACGGGAATGAATCACCACATCTATTACCGGAGGTATTTCTTCCAGCTCAGCCCAGCTAAAGGTTTTCACGACACCCTCTTTCCGGGGAGATATAATATCCAGCCCATAGATAGTATGGTTTGCTTTTAACGCCTGAACAAGGTTGCTTCCAACGAAGCCGGGATGCCGGTAATAAGTATATTCATTTTATTGTTTATCTCCTTACTCAAAACTCAAAACTGCTACTGCCGACTATAAATTATGAATTGATAACCATTCACTAATTACTACTTACTGTCAACTATCATAGGTTTGCTTTTTTGTCAGCTAAGTTCGACAAATGTATTTTCAAGTTTTACATTAAAGTTAAT
>CAYRBL010000526.1:0-2142 GCA_964422385.1 uncultured Bacteroides sp. | reverse complement strand
ACTACTCATAATCCAAGCAATGGAACAATTTTAATTCTTACAAAAATTCTACTTGCAAAAAATAAAACTCAACAATAAAAAAAAAGGTGAGAGAAAAAAACATTAGAAACCTAGCTTAATGAATTGAAAAGCTAATAATATTGAAAATTCTATGAAATTTATTCAAAAAACAGCATATTGTTTTGCCATTAACCAACATTTTTGACGTAGAAAAGAAACAAATTGTCTTTTAATGTTAATAAAATAAAAAAGCCTTCTGAAAATTAATTCAGAAGGCTTTTTTTTATATTTATTTTATAATATTGCTATTATAATAAATGTTTGACCTGAAAAATTTGTTCTTTAGCTTCAATAAGCTCGACTTGCATATTGCCTTGAGCTTTAAAAATAGAGTTTTCGGCTAGATTTTGATAATATGAAATGCCATCTAAAAGATTATTGCAAAAATTATTAAAATATTTCCTGCTCTTATCATCTAATTTATTAATTGCATCAGCTAGCATATCTTTTAAATAATCAATATATAGCTTCAATTCATTAATAAAGAAATGTGGTCGGTAGCCTGGATTCAATAAGTTAGCTCTACCATAAATATGGTCGACCATTTCTTTTAAAGAAGCAATTTTTGAAAAGTAAACTATGTTAGGACCTGTGCAAATAGTTACAGCTAAGGAGTTCCCTTTTATCGGTTCCATTTTATTTTTGATAAATGCAGTATTGCTTAAGCCTAAGCACAAACATTCTTTAGTCATCACAGCTTCACTACGTTTTTTGTATTCTTGTTCCGAAAGATTTTCTTCTTTCAATTGCTCAAGTTTCTTACGTTGATAGCTTATAGAAGCAGTGCATAATGATTTGCCAGCGAATTCGTTGTTAAAAAGCATCATCTGCTCGGTACAAGGACTTCCCGGACGACCCGATGCGATTCTTTCATTCTTTTCGACTTCAGCACTAACGTTTTTTAAATAGTTAAAACGGATGCCCAAAGGTGAATTATTACTTAAAATTACGTCTTCAGTTTTCGCTTCGCTAAGTAATTCTAATGATTTTTGGTCTAAAGTAGTTGCTTCAGGAACCAATAAGAAAGGGCTACCCCAACCAGTACCATCCATACTGTAGTGGTCGAGCAACAAATCGTTTTCATCAGAAGTACCAATACCACCTTGCACAGTTAATCTTAGATGAGGAGGTTCGCTAGGTTTTTCTTTCCCTTTTATTTCTTGTGCTTTTGAATAAAGCGTAAATAATTCGTTTATTAATTCAGATTTTTTGCTTTTAAACTCTTCCAAAATTGGTCCTAAAAGGAAACCATCTGTTGCAAAAGCGTGTCCGCCGCAATTTAATCCTGATTCAATTCTGAATTCAGAAACCCAAATGCCTTTTTTAGCTAAGAATTTGCCTTGAATTAAAGCAGAACGATAATCGCTAACCTTGATTACAATTTTCTTTTCGAATTGACCTTTGTTAGGAGTAGTAAATTGGTTAAATCTTTCGATATAGTTGAATAATCTAGGATTCATACCAGCTGACAGAACAATAGAAGACTCTTTTAAATCGCTATTAGCATAGCCTCTGAAAGCTGAAACTGCTACCGAACCATCTTCAATAATGTTACCATCAGTATCTTTAGCATCAATATCAACTTTAGTCATTATATTAACATCAATACTTCCCGGACGTATTTCGTCGCGAAGCATATCCTGTAATTTTTCTCTGGTGTGCCCATCATCAGTGTCGAGCATCTTAAGATAAAGTTGTTTTAATTTGCTGTCGTTTGGCAACATCTCGAAATAGAGTACAATATCCGAACCTGTTTCAAATGCAGATTCTTTTAATTGCTCTACTTTTTCCTTCACAATTTTGTTTACAAGGTTCAAATAATCTGTAATTCTTTTTGCCCTATAATCATCCTCTGTTTTTGGAATAGGAATGTACTCTTCATTCCTTAATTGGTAGTAATAGCCCCTCATTTTTTCAATAAGTGTATCCTCCATGATCGAAATAACAGAAGTAATACCTAAATGAGCAACCTTAACTGGTGATTCTACAGTAAAAGCAAGCCCCATAACGGGTATGTGAAACGAGTGAACAGGATTATTATCCATTTAAAATGTTTAAAATTCGGTACAAAGATACTCAAAA
>CAYRBL010000525.1:0-2149 GCA_964422385.1 uncultured Bacteroides sp. | reverse complement strand
ACATTTATAAAATTAAGCGCCCAAATACTCGAATGTTTTTCTTTATTTATTCTATAAGAAAAAGAAATTGACAATACCTGTGCATCGGGTTTACGCTGAGTAAAAGCTTTGGAAACATCCTCAACTATATCTTTTGCAGCATAAGTAGCATTATTATTTAATGGATTCAGATAGTCGCCACCCATCAAACATAGCTTTGCATTTACATTTAAGATGTTGTTTTTGGTTTTGCCAACATTCCATTCTTTTCCATAAAGAAAATTAACAACATAGTTTTTATTAAAACGTGTATTGCGCTCCACGCCATCACCTCCCGTATACTTTGAATTGAATAAAGAGGTAGTTATTAAGTAATAATATCCTTTGTTGAGGAATCTTTCAAAGGTGAAATCTATACCTATATTCTTGCCTTTGCCACCGTTAATTAACTTATCGTTAAAATAAATACCGCCTTCAAGATTTTGCAGCGAATAATAAGAGTTAGGAATAACAGGAATGTCGAACAATATTTGATAATAAGGCTCAATCTTCAGATGAGTGTATTCAGAAAGCTTAATATCATAAGACAAAACGATATGATGTGCCTTTGAGAAATCAAGGTTTTTATTTGGTTCGATAATACCTGAAGTAGTCTGCTGTTGAACTAAGTAAAAGTTAAGCATTTCTAATTGACTGTGCATCCCATAAGAAAAACTTATGCTTTGATTAGGTTTGAAATTCCATTTTATACCAGTGCGAGGCTCGAAAGTAATGTTATTATTTAAAGCAAAAAACTGAGAATGGAAGCCAACATTCACAGATAAATCATTATTTATATCATATTTTGATTGAGAATAAAAATGCATAAGATAACTGCTGCCTTTATCATTCACGTAAGTGATAAAATTATTATTAGTATCTGTTTTCTGAACGTCCATATTATACTGCAAACGATCGATAATAATACCCGTTTTGTTAGTATGTCGAGAATTGAATTTATGATTAACAAAAGCCGACAACGTATATTTCCAGGTGTAATTATTAATTTTATTAGTCGGCAAAAGATTCATTAGTTTATTATATTCCTTTTGGTCTAATGAAAGTCCATTTCCAGAGGCAACCAAAGAAGTATTAATATAGGTTTTGTTACCCAAAGTTATTTTGTGATTGATGCCAAAAGCACCCATAAACAAATCAGTAGTGTATTGTTGCTTATCAACATCGAGTTCCCATTTATTAGAATCGCTCAAAGCATCCCTACCCTGATAGTCCAAAGCACCAATACCCCAAACAGAAAAAGTACCTGTTTTTTGAGTGGGGAAATTAAGTTTAAAAGACAAATCCTGATACTTTAATTTGCCCATTTCGGGAGGCAGAATAGGGGAGAGGAGGCCAAAAGTAGAATAGCGATAATTGAAAAGGTAAGAAGCCTTTTTGCCAGCTTTAAAAGGTCCTTCGGCCGAAACATCAATTCCTACCAAACCAATTTGAACAGTATGTTCTCTTTTTTCGTTGTTGCCGGTTCGAAGTTTAATATCGAAAACACCAGATAGAGCATTGCCATATTCAGAGGGGAAAGCCCCTGTAAAGAAATCGGAATTGGCCAACATCTGGCTACTTAAAGCGGTAATAGCACCTGCACCCAACGAACTAACGTTAGCAAAATGACTAGGGTTTGTAATCTCTACACCTTCCATTCGCCAAAGCAAACCTTTCGGTGCATTGCCTCTAACCACAATTCCATTGGAGCCTAAATTGCTAGAGACACCTGCAAAAGAAGAGGCCAATCTGGAAGGATCGTCAAAACCTCCAGCATATCTGCTCGACTCTTCAACGCTAAGCTGGCGAGCACTTACCGAAGCCATAGAATTTATAGACTCGAGTTTGCTAGCTTTGATAACAACTTCGTTTACGTTGATGATTTTCTCTTTTAACTCAATGTTTAAAACAACTTCTTTCCCCGAACCTATCAAAATTTCGTTGAGGACCATTTCTTCGAATCCAATAAAATTTACTTTGATATTATAACGACCAACAGGAACTTTTTTAATGATAAAATTACCCTCAATATCCGAGGTAGTTCCTATGAGAGGGTTGGTGCCAACTATACTGATAATGGCTCCGGGCAGCGAAACTTGTGTTTCTTTATCTATAACTTTTCCTTTTATAT
>CAYRBL010000524.1:0-2155 GCA_964422385.1 uncultured Bacteroides sp. | reverse complement strand
AACCGATTAATCTAATGTTTCTTTTCATTTAATTTTGTAACTATTTAATAAGTGCATCAAATAATATTTCAGCTGGGTGCAAAGCATCCATGTCAGTTCCGTCTTTGATTTGGCAGCGGCAGCTTGTGCCTAATGCTGCGATAATAGTTTCTTCGCTTGTGTTTCGTATTGCAGGAAATAAAACTAATTCACCAACTTTCATAGATAAATCGTAATGTTCTTTTTCGTAACCAAACGAGCCTGCCATACCACAGCATCCAGAAGGTATTTCGGTGACTGAATAGTTTTCGGGGAAAGATAATACTTTCTTTGTTGGTGCTGTAGATGCTATTGACTTCTGTTGACAGTGTCCATGTAGCTTTATAGCTTTTTTATCTTTTGTAAAACTATCTTTACTTATCTTCCCTTTGTCTATTTCTGAAGCTAAAAATTCATCTAATAATAGTGCGTTAGCGGCAAGTTTAAGTGCTGTTTCTTTTAAATTTTTTTCTACTAAATCTGGATATTCATCTCTGAATGCAAGTATCGCTGATGGTTCTATTCCTATTAATGGTGAGTCTTTTGTAATAATATCTTTTAATAAAATAGTGTTTTGTATTGCTATCCTCTTAGCTGTTCTTAGTAATCCTTTTGATAAAAAAGTTCTGCCACTTACTAAATGTTTTGGTATGATGACTTGATATCCCAATTTATTTAATAAGCGAATTGTTTTTATACCAATTTCTGATTCATTATAATTTGTAAATTCATCAGCAAAAAGATATACTTTACCATTTGGAAATGTATTATTAGCTCTATTTTTAAGCTCCCAGTTTCTTAAAGTTATTTTTGATAATAATGGAATACTTCTTTTTTGTGCAAAACCTAAAATTGATTTAGCTATTGCAGAAGTAACACTATTACTCATAAAAAAATTAGTAACAGAAGGAACTATTGAACCTATCGCATTTATACTCGAAATATACGCAATAGCTCTTGTTCGTAAAGGAATTCCATTAGCATCATAGTAATGTTGTAGAAATTCTGCTTTAAGTTTTGCTATATCTACACTTGATGGGCATTCGGATTTACAACCTTTGCACGATAAACACAAATCAAATACTTCATAAATTTCTTTATGGTCAAATGGATTCTTCTTAGTTGAATTTGTAAGAAATTCTCTTAGTATATTTGCTCTTGCACGTGTTGTAGAATTCTCATTACGAGTAGCCATAAAACTTGGACACATCGTTCCGCCAATAATCTCCGACTTTCTACAATCTCCAGAACCATTACATCTTTCGGCTGCTCTTAAGATTCCTTTATCATTACTAAAATCAAAGATAGTTTCTATTTCTTGAGTTACTTTTCCCGGTTCAAACCTCAGGAAAGAATTCATCGGTGGAGTATCTACAATTTTATTAGGATTAAAAATATTATCAGGATCCCAGGTATTCTTTATTTGTTTAAATATATCATATATTTTATCACCTAACATCAGTGGAATAAACTCACCTCTAAGTCTTCCATCACCGTGTTCGCCACTCAAGGAGCCTTTATATTTCTTTACTAAAATAGCAGTTTCTAAAGCTACAGTATGGAACAATTCAACATCTTTTGGGTCTTTAAGATTCAAAACAGGACGAAGATGTAATTCACCGGTTGCAATGTGTGCATAATACACACAACTAAGATTATACTTATTTAGTATTGCCTTGAATTCTGTAATATATTCTGGCAAAAATAATGGATTAACAGCAGTATCTTCAGTAACCGGAACAGGTTTTGCATCGCCTGGGATGTTTGATAATAAGCCTAAACCTGCTTTACGCAAGTTCCAAACTTTTTTAATATCATCACCAAAAAGAACAGGGAAATTATAACCAAAACCAGCTTCACGCATTTCGGCTTCCATGTCTTTGGCAGCAGTTAAAATATCTTGTTTATCTTCCATTGCAAACTCAACAATGAGCATTGCACCAGGATCTCCATCAATAAAGAAACGATTTTTGCGTTGTTCGATATTATCTTTTGTACAATTCATAATAATATCGTCCATCAACTCTATTGCAACAGGTTTATATTTTAGAGCAATAATATTTCCTTTAAGTGCATCCATCAACGTGTGGCAATGAATGCAAACCAAAGCTTTTTCTTTTGGAGGAAGTGGCACAAG
>CAYRBL010000523.1:0-2166 GCA_964422385.1 uncultured Bacteroides sp. | reverse complement strand
TTTTTGTCCAACTGTATTATCATCTACTCTAAAACAAACTCCGCCTTTTTTGTTAATAGCAATTTGACCATAACTGTCCAAGTTGCTTATCATCATTACAGTAAAAAGTAATATTATGACGATAACAGTGTATTTCTTTAGGATATTATATAAATAATTCATTAATTTTGGTGTTATTTTTAAAGATGTAAAGATACTACAAATAAAGATTACTTTTACAATTCTTAAAAAAGTTTTTAACATCAATAGGTTTATAAGAATTTTGCCTAAAAAAATAAATTTTCAAAAGAATAAAATTATTTAGCTGATGATAATAAATAAAAGTATAATTTTGTTATCTCAAATAAAGCAAAAGAAATTGAAAAAAGTAATCGTATCAGTTATCAATGATCTCTCCACCGATCAAAGGGTGGATAAAGTATGTACTACGCTGGTCAGCTGTGGCTATGATGTGCTTTTGGTAGGTCGTCAGAAGAAGGATAGTGCTACTCTTTTGCCTCGGAATTACCTTATGGAAAGGATGCATTTGCTTTTTGAAAAGGAGATTTTCTTTTATGCAGAGTACAATTTTAGGTTGTTTTTCCTTTTACTTTTCAGAAAGGTCGATTTATTAGTGTCTAATGATCTTGATACTCTTTTGCCAAATTTCTTAGTTAGTAAGCTTAAGAAGATTCCTCTTATTTACGATAGTCATGAGTACTTTACGGGAGTTCCAGAGCTTGAACATAACAATTTTGCACGTTCGTTTTGGTCAAAACTTGAAAAGTTTATTCTTCCAAAGCTTTCGCATTTGTTTACAGTTAATAATTCTATAGCCGAATTATATAAACAGCAGTACAATGTAGATTTTAAGGTAGTCAGAAATATTCCGCGAAAGCGAGAAATTACTACATTTAAAACTAAAGAAGAATTAGGATTGCCTTTAGATAAAAAAATACTCATTTACCAAGGTGCAGGTATCAATATCGACCGTGGGGTAGAGGAGCTTATACGTTCGATGCAGTTTATTAATAGTACTATTTTGCTTATTATTGGTAGTGGAGATATTATTGATGTCTTAAAGAAGAATGTTGTTGATTTAAAGCTCTCTGAAAAGGTTATTTTTATAAATAAATTGCCTTATGAGGAGCTTATAAGTTATACTTCAAATGCTGATTTAGGTTTGACTTTGGATAAGGATACCAATATTAATTATAGGTTTAGTTTGCCAAACAAAATCTTTGATTATATACACGCCGGCATTCCTGTTTTGACTTCTAATTTAGTTGAGGTAAAGAAGATTGTGGATGATTATAGAGTAGGGGAGATCGCTTATAGCCACGAACCTCAATTGCTTGCCGTTAAAATAAATTCAATGTTGGAGAATACTGATATGCTGATGCAATATAGAGCTAATGCAAGCAAAGCAGCTCAAAGTTTATGCTGGGAAACCGAAGCGATGGAGTTTATTAATGTTTATTTAAAGTATGTCGGATAATAGTATACATATCATTTCATTTAATATTCCGTATCCTCCCAATTATGGAGGCGTTATTGATGTTTTTTATAAAATAAAAGCACTTCATAGCGCAGGAATTAAAATTCATTTGCACTGCTTTGAATATGGTCGCGAAATTCCTGAGCAATTAAACAGTTTATGTGAGCATATTTATTACTATAAACGTAATACTAGCATCTTATCTGCCCTTAGTTGCACACCATATATAGTTAAAAGCCGAAAGTCGGAAGCTCTTATTCAGAATTTGCTTAAGAACGATTATCCAATTTTATTCGAAGGTTTGCATACTTGTTATTATATAAAAGATGAGCGCTTAGCTGATCGTTTGAAGATTTACAGAGAAAGTAATATCGAACATCTTTATTATTATAACTTGTTTAAATCTGAGAAAAATCTCTTCAAACGTCTTTATTTTTTAAGTGCAGCTTTTAAATTGAGGATCTATCAGCGGATGCTTAAGTATGCTGATCTGATGCTTGTAGTTTCCGAAAGTGATACTTCTTATCTGATGAATAAATTTCCAATAAATGAAGTAATATATCTTCCAAGTTTTCATTCTAATGATATCGTTTCTGCTCAAAGTGGTTTAGGAAAATATGTTTTGTATCACGGTAATCTATCTGTTGCTGAGAACGATCAGGCGGCTTCTTATTTAATAAATAAAGTTT
>CAYRBL010000522.1:0-2167 GCA_964422385.1 uncultured Bacteroides sp. | reverse complement strand
TGAATCCAGTAGTTTTGGCAGCTATGATGCACTATAAACTGGTATGTATACATCCATTTGATGATGGAAATGGAAGAGTTGCCAGACTACTGATGAATTATGTATTGTTAAAATACAATTATCCCCCAATCATAATCAAAACAGAAAAGAAAAAAGAATACTTAACAGCCCTCAACAAAGCAGATGTCGGAGATATTGAATCATTAATAAAATTTATTGCAGAACAAATCATTTATTCAATAGAGTTATCAATAAAGGCTGCAAAAGGAGAGGATGTTGAGTTGTATAATAAATAATAAACAGAAAAATGATTAAAAATTATTATCAAATTCTAGGATTAAATTTTGATTCAACTAAAGAAGAAGTGAAGAAGGCTTATAGAATTTATGCTACAAAATTTCATCCTGATAAACAAAATAATGATAAGTTTTTTGAGGAACGATTTAAAGAAATCAAAGAAGCTTATGATATTTTAATTGATGAAAATAAAAGATCGATATATGATTCAAAACTTAAAAATGAGAGTAAATCATCATCTTATTCTAATTATTCCGATAGTTCCAATAAATACAGAAATTCTGTATATGAAGAAGAATTAAAAGAAAAAGAACGTATAAGAAAAGAAAAAGAAATTATGGAACTAGAGAGGTTAAGAAAAGAAAACATAGAAAGAGAGAGACTTAGAAAAGAGAAAGAAAATATTGAAAAAGAAAGATTAAGGATAGAAGAATTAAAGAAAAAGAAAATTTATTATACTAGTCAAAATTTAATTGTAAATGGGATATATATTAATTGTAATGGAATAACTTATAAATTGACAGATTATGACTCCTCAACAATTAGAAAAAATGACAATTCAAGTTTTGTATTGATAGGTATTATAATGATTGTAATAGGTGTTTTTACATTTGCTTTCTTTATTGGAATATTAATATTTTTCTTTGGTATATATGCATTATTTTATAAAGAATATTTTATAGTTTTAATTGGAAGAAATGGAGATATTCCTTTGATAAAAGGGTTGAAATATAAAATGAAAAAAATATCTAGATTAATTAATATTGCTATAAAAGATAATAATATTTAAGAACAATTAGTTTAGAAAATATAATAACTAAATTTTAAGAATACTCCCATAAACAAAAAGAGCCGGCATAAACCGGCTCTTTTCTTCTTATTTAAAAACAAATACTATTCACTAGCATTTTTTGTAAACGATCGCAATAACCGTTTTATCATCTCCACCCATATTCACTGAAAGTGCATAAGGGCGATCTTCATTTATTTTTATCTGCGAATTACCTGCATGTCCAGTTAATTGCATCCAGATTGTAACAGCCTGGTGAATCCCTGTAGCTCCAACAGGATGTCCCCATCCACATAAACCACCTGTAGTATTGAAAGGAACCTTACCATTACGGGAAGTATTTCCTGCCAAAACAAAGTCAGGACCTTCGCCTGGTTTAGCAAAACCAATGGCTTCGGTAGCCATAATGCCTGCAATCGAAAAACAATCGTGACACTCAACTGTACCTAAATCATCAATAGTAATGCCAGCCATCTCTATAGCTTTTTTAACAGCAACAGCGGTAGTTTCTAATGCAGTCATATCTTCAGGAGGAGTTGTAATATCATACTCAGCTTGTCCTAAACCTACAATTTCCACAGCATCTTTTAAAGCAATACCTGTTCTTTTTAAACCTTCTTCCGAAACAATTGCAATAGCAGCAGCACCATCAGATACTTTTGAACAGTCAAATACTGTAATATGTTCTAAAAATGATTTTGCATTTGGTTCAACAGAAGCTACTGCTTCAGGACTTGCACTTGTATTGTGATGTTCTTGTGCAGTTGGATCCAAACGAGCATTCTCTATAGCATTCTTAAACCATACAGCCATTGCCTTACGGGTTTTTTCTCTACCATACTTGGCGTAATAAACACCTGCTCTATCACTAAACTTTCCAGGGAAGAAATGCGCATGACCAGCTTTTCTTTCTTTAAAATAGCCTGCTCCTGCTAAAATATCAGCACCATAAACAGCCTTAACTGTATTCTGAACCTCAACACCTAAAGCAAGTACAACCTCGGCACTACCTGCCAAAACAGTCTTAATACTTGTAGCCAAACCTAAACCACCCGAACCGCAAGCAGCCTCAACTCTAAC
>CAYRBL010000521.1:0-2173 GCA_964422385.1 uncultured Bacteroides sp. | reverse complement strand
TTCTTATCCTTGGTGTTTTTAAATATGCTAATTTTATTATCGAAAATATAAATGATTTGCTGCATTCGGTTTCTATTCCAAAGATTACAAATCCACATATTATATTGCCTATCGGCATTTCTTTCTACACCTTTCATTCCTTGTCTTATTTAATCGATATTTACAGGAAGAAGACTCTGGCTCAGCGCAATATTTTCGATCTTTCGCTTTATATCTGTATGTTTTCTCAACTTATAGCTGGCCCTATTGTGCGTTATAGCGATATTTGGCAACAACTGCGCGGACGTACGCATACTCTTACTAAGTTTTCGTCGGGTATCGAACGTTTTTTGTTAGGTTTAGGAAAAAAAGTGTTGTTAGCTAATACTTTTGCCCGCATCGCTGATGAAATTTTTAATGGTAAGTTTGCAGATTTATCAGCCCTTAACGCTTGGTTTGGAATTATCTGTTATTCATTGCAAATTTATTACGATTTTTCGGGATATTCGGATATGGCAATAGGTTTGGGGCGTATGTTTGGCTTTGAATTTCTCGAAAATTTCAACTTCCCCTATATTGCCAAGTCTGTTAAAGAATTCTGGCGAAGGTGGCACATCTCCCTTTCATCTTTCTTCAGAGATTACGTATATATTCCGCTTGGTGGAAGCCATGTAAAAGTAAGTCGCACGTATTTTAATTTATTAATAGTATTTTTCCTAACAGGTTTCTGGCATGGAGCAAGCTGGAGTTTTGTAGTTTGGGGATTATTCCATGGATTATTTATGGTAATAGAGCGTTTGGGTTTCGATAAAATATTAGAAAAAATATGGAAACCTATTGCAAATATTTATACTATTATTATAGTAATGTTTGCTTGGGTACTCTTCAGGTCTGATACGTTGACTTTCGCTTTAAGTTATTGGAAAGCGATGTTTAATTTCAAACTTACGGGCGAACAAACGAGTTTGTTTTTAAATTATATGAATCTCGAGCTATATATTGCCTTAGCCATAGCAATACCTGGTGCTTTAGGCATGTTTAATTACATAGGAAAACATTTCGAAAACTATATTTATTCAAATAAAAAGGGTTCCGAAACTATTTCCTACACATTTGATGTTGCAAGTGCTTCTTTTTATGTAGCAATACTTATTATGTGTTCGTTGTATTTAATTGCCGGTACGTATAATCCTTTTATTTATTACAGATTTTAATATGAAACAGAACAAATTTAGAGCCATATTACTAACTGTAGCTTTTATTACTATTATTACATTTTCTTTTGTAAATAATAATATAAAATTTATAAAAGACATAAAGAGCACCGAGAATAGAAAGATGGCCGATAAACCTATTCTTACTATTAATTTGCTTGATCCTTTTCCTGCTAAATATGAAAAATACTACAACGATAATTTTAGTATAAGGTCTATA
Organism: uncultured Bacteroides sp.; assembly: GCA_964422385.1. Lineage (GTDB taxonomy): Bacteria > Bacteroidota > Bacteroidia > Bacteroidales > JACABE01 > JBAXLO01. The sequence goes on along the minus strand of CAYRBL010000521.1, from coordinate 760 downwards.
ATGGTTAAATATTATAATATATTTAATCTTGAAGTTTTCAAAAAGTCGCCAGTCCCTGATCAGGTAGTTATTGGTAAAGATGGCTGGCTGTTTATGGCAGATAAAGAGATAGATTGTTATAGCGGAAAACATCGTTTTGATGACAGCGAATTAGAGGCTTTTAAACTAGAATTGGAGTATCGTAAGAAATATATTAATGATAGGGGCGCTACTTTTTACTTTATGATTGCTCCAGAAAAGGCAAATATTTATTCTGAAAAAGTACCTTTAAGTATTTATAAATATAATAAACAATGTTGGGGCGAACAGCTACTTACATATCTTGAAAAAAACAGTTCATTACATCCAATAAATATATATGATGCGATGCGGGCAAACAAAAAAGAGGAATTAATATATTATAAATTGGATAATCACTGGAATCATTTAGGTGCTTTTATAGTAACGAATGAAATATTGAAGCATCTGCAAAAAGATTTTGGTAAAAAGATTTCAACGCTATCCCTTTCGGATTTTATAGTTAAGAAAACCCACAAAAACACAGGGAATATCATAAGTATGATGTCGTATACAGGAGCATATTCTGACGATGTATTTGATATAAAACCTAAAAAAGGATTTCGAGCAACAGATGCACCTAAAAAAAATTATGTACCAGATAAAAATTTCCCATATCCCTGGGATTTCGAAAATGTAAAAGAAGTAAAAGGCTCAGATAAACCAAAGATTTTAATAATTACCGATTAGTTCGGAGGATATG
>CAYRBL010000520.1:0-2177 GCA_964422385.1 uncultured Bacteroides sp. | reverse complement strand
TATTAGATAAAATAAGAAAACAGGAATGGAAAAAGATGATAATATTATAATACCAAAAAATGCTATTATCATTATGTCTGAAAACGCTAGGCTTATTATTGTCATAATTTTAAAAATATAAATTTAGAACTATTTTCTTTATAATTTAAGGCTGTAAAAGTACTCCTTTATCCAATACAACCGATGTCTTTTTAGAATAAATAAAGCTGTTATTACAAATGTAGAATATATATTATGAAAATAACAATATATGATTCCTTTCTTTACCTATTTTCTCTCCTTTTAGATTTCTAATGTCAACAACTGCACCATGTTCTATAAAAACATCAAAAAATCTATGATAATTGTCTCCCCAATAAATCATAGCACATGCCATTGGTGCACCTTTTCCTACATCTTGCCCGTTCTCTAAAAAACGTAGACGTGTATCATATAAAAAACAAATAGCACTTGCCTTAGTAAAAACATATTTTTTCCAATGTGCCGTATTTGCTGCTATAGGTACGAGTGCTATTACTTCTGCATTATACTCTTCATTAGCATGAGCACATTTTCCTATCCAATTCTTAATAGTAGTCCCTCTTTCTTTATCCAAACCGTATGGAGGATTAACATAAATTTTAGGATAATTCCATGATTCTTTTAAACCATCATGCTTTGGTAAACGATACTCAGTTTCAGCAAACACTACAGAGTATTCATTTGAACATGGATCAAGATCAATTCTTCCATCAAAAACATCTTTTACAGCATTAACATATTTATGAGGTGTTCCCCAGCTTTGACTTGACGTATTTATTGTTCTGCCTGCACTCATTTTAATATGTTTTTCCAGTTTTTATTTTTCAATTCACTTAATTCGTTTTTAAGTATTGATAGTTCCTTCTTTTTTGGAGAAATAATATTAAACCATCCTTCAATTTTATTAATATTAGTATTGAAATAATTTAACAATATCCTATCAGCTTCCAGATTCATCTGAACTTTAGTAAACTGATTCTTCTTTTTACCTTCTGAGTAACTTGATAAAAACGTTTCTCTAATTAATTTATGCTCTTCAATTGGATTAAATAAAAGATTATCGATAAATTCAGATAGCCCTTTATCGGTAAGAAATATTAACCAATCATAGGATTGTGCCAAAACCTTTAATTCTTTATTTGGATTTTCAGATGTAAACCAATTCCCATGATTACTAACAACTCCAACTGTTAAGATAAATCGTCTCAAGAGTTCTTTGTCATCCGAATATATTATTTCCTCCATTAAATCCACAAATGGCTTTATAATATAGGAGCCATCACTTTTATAGATGATTCCATGCAAGTTTCCTTGTTCAGTTCTTATTTTTTGTAAGGAGGAGGCAGCTCTAGCAACATAAGCTCCTTGTTTTGCTTTTTCAATAGTTTGTGGACCTTTAGTCATTCCCTCTTCAATCCCCACTCTCTTGCATTCAAACATAGTATATGGTTTTCTACTTTGTTCGTAAACATGTAGTTCTAATGAATTACCAATGTCATTTTTAATACTACAAAGTAAAAAAGTATCTAAAGAACTGGCAATTGTGCAAGCATTTCTTAAGATGCCATTACTTAACAATGAGTTTGATTTTCTTACAAACCCTGTTATTTCAAAATCAGTTTTTTCAAGTGCTTTTAAGATGACATTAGCTGTAATTGTTTTGTCGGTTTTGTCTATGGTTAGAATTGTGCTACGTAAAATTGGATGTAATGAGTATTCAACATTGTGTGTAATATCAGGATTACCATATTCTTCAAGTCCTCTTTCGATAGAAATTTGATTGTTGAGCCCCCATGTTTTAATTAGATAAAATGTTATTATCTCAACAAGAGTCCCTAACGCTCTTCCCGCTGCTTTTTTTGGATCCTTTGTATGATTAAATACTTTTTCAGCTAGTACTTTTTGTAGTTTATCTACCGATTCGTATGCCATAATGATTTTTTGTGCAAAGGTACTTATTAATTTTAATTAATCTATTTTTTCTTATAATGAATATTGATTATTAATTATTCGTTCTTTTTATATATGTTAAGAATAATAAATCATTTTATTTTATAAATAGGCTGTAAAAGTAAAGAATTTTCCAATACAACCACCATTATTTTAAAAATAAATAAAATCAGTTATTTCTATAACAAACTATCTTTAACCACTCG
>CAYRBL010000519.1:0-2181 GCA_964422385.1 uncultured Bacteroides sp. | reverse complement strand
ATTTCCCAAATTCCTGCATCTTTGAGGTTCAGGTTGGTTACGTTTAGGAAATGATCTTCAGGAGCGCCGGTGCTGGCAATTACAAACGATTTGCTTCTCTTAGCTTTGACTAGTTCGCCTTTTTCGGCGGTAACAGCTGTTGTGGCTGTTAATCCGAGGCCTACTAGCATATCGCAGTCACTCAAATTACGGAACAAAGCTGTTTTGGTATCATCGTAAATTTCTTCTGCAACATTTGCTGTTGACAATGCTTCTACACTACCATTATAATGATTTATTTCGTGACGAGGGTGGCGCAACAAGGTTTCTAAAGGGAAGATGTTGTGCATTTTGGTGTAATCGCACTTATATTTATATTTGCAAAAATTATACATTTCGAACAGAGCATCATTTAATTTAGGACGACCTGTATTACGCGTACTACGGTCGTCGCCAATACTACCGGTGGCTACATCTCTGCCTAATGTTGAGGCAACTTGCCTAGTTACAAAAGAAGCTGCTCTGGCGTCTAATTCGGGAGTAAGATCGGCAACATTTGTATGAAACGCTGTTGCTAAACGATTCATAAGAGGCAAAGCCGTTGTTTTGTTTATCGCATTTATATCAGTTAATTCGTGTGGATAAAAAGTGATGTATATTTCGTGATGATCTTTGAAATATAAATCAGTTATCATTCCCTTAAAATTACTTGCAAACTTTTTGAAATCTGACATAACAGTTCCTGCAACTTCAACGCTGCCTGTACCTAAAGTAAGGTCGGTAGGAAGCTCGAGCATAGCTGTGTGAAAAGGATTTTGGGCAACAGTAAGAACGGCCAATGGAGCTGTAAACATACCTGCAAAAGGTCCCGTGGTGTTAATAATTGTAATCTTATTGACTACACTAACGGCAAAAAGGTCAATTTTTGGGTCTGTAATATCTTCTTCTGCGAATAAATTTTTTAAATCTGCTAATTGATCTCTCATAATATTGAAATTTTAATTTTTTTAGTTAATATATAATAATAAATGTTGTTGTAATGATTTAATATGCTGTTTATTATAGTAAATATGTATCATTTTTGAAAAATAAATATATCCGAAATATTCCAGATTTGCCTAAAAAAGCAATTAAGGCTATCCCGAATATCTCGGTTTGACATAATTAAAAAAGTAGGTGTATCCGGAGTTTCTCGGTATGCCTTAATTAAAAAATTAGTAGTATCCGAGGTTTCTCGGTATGCCTTAATTAAAAAATTAGAAGTGTCCGAAGTTTCTCGGTATGTCTTAATTAAAAAATTAAGGGTATCCGAAATTTCTCGGTATGCCTTAATTAAAAAATTAGGAGTATCCGGAGTTTCAGGGTATGCCTTAATTAAAAAAATAGTGGTTTCCGGAAAATTTGGGTATGTTTCCCTGAAATAATTTAGGCTATGTGAGAAAACTGATATTGGCAAAACATTACACCTAAGTATGTGCAAAGATGCTATGTTAGGTTCAAGAATATTTTTAGGATTTGAGCTTGGTTGTACCTCAGCTAATATTTTGGTTATAGTTTTGCCACCCTTGTAAGTTGGCGTATGTGTCGTAACAAATGTGTGATTACTTAAATCATTCAACCAATTTGTATAATTTTGGATTGTAAATTCAATCCGGTGCAAAGGTATAGTTTTATTATTGATATTCTACTATAATACTTTTTTTCTTTTAAAAATAATAATTGTGGGTAAGAAAAATAAGAAGACCTAATACCGTACGTACGGTATTAGGTCTGGATTTGTGCAAATAAATACTTTTTATTTATGATAAAATAATATACACAAAGTATTAGCTGCATAGCAGCGCCCTATTTGTAGAAAACAATAAACACGAAAAACATAAAGCCGCGTAGTGGCGAATTATTAAATAAAAGAGGTCGCAGCGATGCTGCTTTTCAAAACATCGTTTTAATTTTGCTACAAAGAGGTCGTCGCTCTGCGACTAATTATTTTAATAAAACTAATTTTATTGAAAAATAATTTCCCCTAGCTGGATAGCAGCGCCCTATTTGTAGATACTAATAAACACGAAAAACATAAAGACGCAGTGTGTCGAATTATTAAATAAAAGAGGTCGCAGCGATGCTGCTTAAAAAAATATCGTTATAAATTTGCTACAAAGAGGTCGTCGCTCTGCGACTAATTATTTTAATAAAACTAATTTT
>CAYRBL010000518.1:0-2186 GCA_964422385.1 uncultured Bacteroides sp. | reverse complement strand
TTCAAAAATTGACACTAAAACATATTCTTTTTATGAAAACTAAAATAATAATTATAGCATTCTTTTTAGGATGCATCCTTTTAAGCAGCTGTGCAAATCTTAAATATTTGCCTAATCCTGATGAAATAGACACTAATGAATATGGTTCTTATATAGATGTTACAAAAAATAAAGGTAGTGATGTTAAAGGTGAATTAATAGCTATCGACAGTTTAAACGTAGTTGTTTTAACGAATACAAAATATTCAAAAGAAGCAGTAAGAATACCTATGAAAGAAGTCTATGGTTTTTCAATACGATATGCTCAAACTACTCATTATGGCTGGTCTATACCAATATTTACTTTATTTACTGCAACACACGGAGTTTTTATTTTATTAACAGGTCCTGTAAATCTTATATCTACTATTTTAGTAACTACCAGCGGTGAAAATGCATATAAATTCAAAGATAGTGATTTAAACTTTAATGATTTTAAAATGTATGCCAGGTTCCCTCAAGGGATTCCTCCTAATATCGACATTAGTACTATCAAATAAGTTATTTTTTTATGTGAACATTTATATTTTGCCTATGTTTATTGCGTATTATAACATATCAAAAATCAATATCAAAATAATATTAAAATTAAAACTATGAAAAAACTGTTTTTAACAATCGTTTTATTAATCTCTATCACAACTCTTTTTGCACAAAGTCCAATTAGCAAAGGAAAATCACAACTTAATGCAGGCTTCGGTTTCTCTTCTTGGGGTATTCCTGTTTATGTAGGTTTAGACTATGGTGTACATAAAGACATCACTGTAGGTGGCGAAGTTTCTTTCCATTCCTTCAAAGAAGATTGGGGAAGCAATAGCTATAGCTTCTCAATTATTGGGATTTCTGGTAATGCAAATTATCACTTCAACGAGCTGCTTGATGTTTCAAAAGAATGGGATTTTTATGCAGGTATCAACCTTGGTTTTTATATTTGGAGCGCTCCTTCAGGATATGGTGGGTCGCATTCATCTGGCTTAGGTTTAGGAGGCCAACTTGGCGCAAGATATTATATAAATGATAGATTCGGTATCAATTTAGAGTTTGGTGGAGGCAATGCTGCTAGCGGTGGTAAGATAGGAATCTCATACAAATTATAAGTATTTATACATATAAAAAAAAGAGGATGTCTAAGTTTAGACATCCTCTTTTTTTTGCTCCTCTCCTATTTCTAATGATAAATATAATCCCCTTTTTCATCAGTTGTGATTGATGGAAGCGTTTTATGAGATTGAAAATAATCATAAATATCCTTTAGTTTCTCCCAAAAATGAAGCAATGGTTTATTTGAAGCATACTCTTTTTTAAGCTTTGTAAAACCTGTTTCATCAAGCTTTGAAGGGAAGATTGCTATTTGTATTTTCTTTTGCCCATTATTCTTTGCTTCAACAGCGTAGATGTATAATTCTTTTATTTTATCATCCGTAATTGGGATACAACCTATCGTAACATCACTTCCGTGAATAAAAACATCGCCACCCAAATCTTTTGCTGTACTCTTTTTCTTATCAGAGGCATTTGGATAGCTTACACCCAACGAAAGATAGAAATTACTAGCAGGATTAAAACGTTCGATATAATAAAAACCTTCAGGAATCTGCCCATCTCCTTGTGCTCTTTTAGGACCTAATTTACCAGAGAATGCACTAAAATTATAGGTATTTATCAATTGATATTTCTTATCATTTATATTTCTGCCCCATAGCTCCAACTTCCTCTCTTTTTTAAAAGCTACTAATAATATTTCAATCTTATCCATACTTAGACCCTTATCTTTTAGATGTTCTTTTATCTGTTTTTCCTTTTCTTTATATGCAGTTTTCACCCTTTGATAATTCATTTGTTCTGCTTTAAAACTATCCTGGGCATTAAGTTGTGAAGCGAGTATTGTCATACAAAATACGATTATTAGTTTCTTTAACATTGTGTGAATTATTTTGTAATTAATAATAATTGTACTACTAAAACTAAAAAGACTTCCCTTTTATTGTTTCATTTAATTTTTACATATTATACATTTTACATAAGAATAAAAAAGCTACATTTGCAGACTGGTTTTAATAATAAAACAACACTCAAAATGACCAATAAATACAACGAAAACAAAACATTTACTAAAGTAGATTACACCACAATCGATCTTACAAATA
>CAYRBL010000517.1:0-2193 GCA_964422385.1 uncultured Bacteroides sp. | reverse complement strand
TGTCAGTAAAAGTAGAGAGTTTCGGATTTATGCCTGATGGCAGAGAAGCAAAATTGATAACACTAACGGGCAACAACGGCATAAAAACCAGTGTCACCAACTACGGTTCCAAATTAGTATCGCTTATAGTTCCTGATAAAGACGGAGCACTTAAAGATATAGTTTTAGGATACAATTCGGTGGAAGAATACATAAAAGGACAAAGATATTTCGGCTCAAATCCGGGCAGAGTTTCGGGCAGAATAGGCAATTCGTGCTTTACTTTAAACGACCACACCTACAACTTACCCAAAAACGAAAACGGCAATCACCTCCACGGAGGCATTAAAGGTTTTGATTCGGTGTTGTGGGATTATGAAGTAATTGGCGAAAAAGTTAGCTTTACTTTCTTGAGCCCCGATGGCGACGAAGGTTATCCGGGCAATCTGAAAACACAAATAGATTACCATTGGATAGCCGGCAACGAATTGCTGATTACCTATAGTGCCGAAACAGATAAAGACACTCCTGTTTGCATTACGCACCATTCGTATTTTAACCTTAGCGGTGAAGATTATGAAAAGATTGGGCATCATATTATCCAAATAAATGCTTCAAACTATTTAGAAACAAACAAAGAATTGTTACCTACAGGAGGCTTATTATCAGTTGACGGAACAGCTTTAGACCTTCGCCAACCAACAGCAATAAGCAAAGGATTGCTATCAACCGACGCCTGCATAACTTCGGTAGGCGGCTTTGACCACTGCTATGCATTGGACGACCAATCTCCTAACATGAAACTAAACGCAATAGTAACTGACCCGACAACAGGCCGAAAGATGGAAGTATTTTCTACCTATCCTTGCATAGTATTTTATTCGGGCAACTGGTGCAACGGATTGATACCCGGCAAAAGCGGAAAGATAGCAGGCGATAAATCAGCATTCTGTCTGGAACCGCAACTATACACCAACGCAGTTAATTTAAAAGAATTCCCTTCGGTAATATTAACTCCCGAAACAAAATATTTGCACCAAATCTCTTATAAATTCACAACCATTTAATACCATAATTTATGCATTTCAATACTATTGATTACATTGTTTTATTCGGTTACATTATACTTGTAATCTCAATTGGATTACTGGTTTCCAGACGAGATAAGAAGGTAGAAAGAAAAGCTTCCGACTATTTTCTGGCCAACAAAGGCTTAACCTGGTGGGTAATTGGAGCCTCTTTGATTGCTTCAAACATTTCGGCCGAACAGTTTATCGGAATGTCGGGTTCAGGATTTAAAATAGGGTTAGGAATAGCCTCTTACGAATGGATGGCAGCCTTAACTTTAGTAATTGTCGCAGTCTTCTTCATGCCTGTCTTCCTGAAACAAGGCATATACACCATGCCGCAATTCCTTGAACAACGTTACGACAAAAGAGTAAAAACAGTAATGGCAATCTTCTGGGTATTAACCTTTATCTTCGTCAACCTAACTTCGGTATTATATTTAGGAGCGCTTGCCATTAAGAACGTTACAGGCGGTGAAGTGCTGATGATAATGAATATGCGAATTGACCCACTGGTGTTAGGTATCGTTTTATTAGGAACTTTTACTGCGGTATATTCTGTTTATGGAGGCTTCAAAGCAGTAGCTTATACCGATGTTATACAGGTTACCTTTTTGGTAGGCGGTGGCTTGTTAACAACTTATCTTGCCCTAAAAGCATTAGGAGGAACTGCCGTAGGAGGTTTTGTAAAGATTACGCAGGAAGCCCCCGAGAAGTTCCACATGATACTAGACAAAAGCAATCCTAATTATATAGATTTGCCCGGACTGGGCGTACTTATAGGAGGTATGTGGGTTGCTAATCTTTACTATTGGGGATGCAATCAGTATATAATTCAAAGGGCATTGGCTGCAAAAAGTATCCGCGAAGCACAGAAAGGATTGGTGTTTGCAGGCTTTATTAAGATATTGTTACCACTTATAGTTGTTATCCCCGGTATCGTTGCGTTTGTTTTAAAAGCACCAATCACCAAGCCCGACGAAGCTTATCCATGGTTGTTGCAAAACTTTATACCTTCGGGAGTAAAAGGACTCTGTTTTGCAGCATTGGTTGCAGCCATAGCAGGTTCGTTAGCCGCTATGATGAACAGTATTTCCACTATCTTTACGCTGGATATCTACAAAGCGATTATTAATAAGAATGCTTC
>CAYRBL010000516.1:0-2204 GCA_964422385.1 uncultured Bacteroides sp. | reverse complement strand
AACAGTGGCAAATAAATCTTTCCTTTTAATGAAATAAATCCCAACAAATTACTTTAAAATATTCATACCATAATTATATTTATAAGAAAAGAAAAAAACCGAATCGTAGTGGCAGTTCCTGTACCTGCCCAAATAAAAAATATGTTTAAATGGACAGGCGCAAGGCCTGTCCCTACGAATTAATTATTGGATGGTATAATAATAATGTATACTTTTACATTTTATTTATATTGATATTCTAAATACTTTCGTTAAAATATAAATGAATAATTTAAGAATTAAACACTAAATACTAACTAATCCATGAAAAAGGCAGTAATTTATCTTTCTTTATGCTTAATAATAGTATTTCTATCAAGTAGACAGAAATCACATGATAAAAAATCTAATTATTTAAGATCTATAGAATATAAAAATGACAAGTTTCGATTTAGTGTTAATGTACCTTTTGAATGGAAACTGTTTGGAGAAGTTAAAAATGACACTGTAAATCAAAAGGCACTAGTAGATTGGGGACTTCCCCCTATACATAGTGAACTAGAGAAAACAGATATTGAAAACTCAATATCAATTTTAGCTTATACAAAAACTAAAATAAATTCTTTAGATGAACTAATGAAATTTGAATGTAACAAAAGAGATAGAAGTACCATTAAGTTTGTTATGGATACAACTTGTAAAAGTGCATTAATAATATACTATTATAACAATAACCGTGAATATAAAGGTAAAGCATATTATATTTATAAACAAGGCACATGTTATGTTATTACATTTATGGCAACTCCGGGGACATTTGATAAAAATTTAAAAGTATTTGAAGAATTCTATCGAAATATTAAGTTCTATTAATGTTTGTCATGTAGGGACACGTCCTGGCGTGTTCATTTATTTTATTTTATTCATACCAAAATTATATTTATAAATAAATAAATAAACCGAATCGTAGGGGCAGGTCTTGCACCTGCCCCAATAAAAAACATATTAAAACGGACAGGTCTTGCACCTGCCCAAATAAAAATATGTTTAAATGGACAGTTCCGGCACCTGCCCAAATAAAAAATATGTTTAATTGGAAAGGCGCAAGGCCTGTCCATACGGTGTGTTTTATTTTTTTATGAAATAATATCCAATAAAATTGCATATTTTACGTTACTTTTGCAATAAATTTTCTTTTATATTAATACCATCGTCATGAAGTTTGCAAAAAAACTAGTTTATTGTATTGTCCTGTTCTTAATATTAACTGTTAATAGTTCGTATGCATTAACTTTTGATGCTCCTTTTATACCTGATGATACTATTAAAATTACCAATCAGGAGTTTCTTGCAAATCTTGATAGTTTGCTAAATAATTTCTTCGTAAGTCAATCATTAAAACTAAATACAAATACTCTTTATTTTAAAGATAACAACGAAGAGGATGGTGCGAGCATTCCTGAGTTCTCGGACTCTGTGTATATGCAACGTCTGCAAAAACTACCATCCATAATCGATATGACTTACAACGATAAAGTGAAAGCTTTTATCGAACTTTATGTGAATAAAAAACGCAAAAATGTAAAAGTAATGCTTGGCCTTGCTGAGTATTATTTCCCTATATTTGAAGAGATATTAGACAAACAAGGTCTTCCTCACGAACTAAAATATCTTACCATAATCGAGTCGGCACTTAACCCCAGAGCAGTTTCAAGAGTAGGTGCATCAGGCTTGTGGCAGTTTATGTACACTACCGGGAAGCTATACGACCTGCAGGTGAACTCTATGGTGGACGAACGCCGTGATCCTATAAAAGCAAGCTATGCCGCAGCAAGATATTTGAAAGACTTGTATAAGATTTATAAGGACTGGACACTTGCAATAGCTGCCTACAACTGCGGGCCGGGCAACGTGAATAAAGCTATTAAACGTGCAAATGGCAAGACTAACTTCTGGGAGATTTATAACTACCTGCCCTCTGAAACCAGAGGCTATGTGCCGGCTTTTATAGCTGCCAACTACATGATGAATTATTATAAAGAGCATAATTTGTTCCCTAAAAAGATAGACTTCCCATTGCTTACAGATACTATTATGGTGAACGAAGACATCTCCTTAACCACGGTTTCGGAAATGTTGAAGGTGCCTTTGCAGCAACTAAGAGATTTGAATCCTCAATACAAAAACGACATCATCCCTGGCAGAAGTGAAGCTTATTCGTTGAA
>CAYRBL010000515.1:0-2214 GCA_964422385.1 uncultured Bacteroides sp. | reverse complement strand
CTATCGATGAAAACGGTTTTATTAATCTCCCTGTTGCAGGTATGATTAAAATAGTTGACTTAACTATTAACGAAGCTCAAAATATTATCCAAAAATCTGTTGACAAGTATTTAAAAGACGCAAGTGTTATTGTAAAACTAACAAGCTTCAGAGTTACTATCATGGGTGATGTTGAACGTCCCGGCCAATATTACTTCTATCAGGATAAAGTTAACATATTCGAAGCACTCTCAAAAGCAGGTGATCTTACTGCCTATGGTAACAGATATAGAGTAATGATTGTTAGGAAATCAAAAGATGGCGACAAGATAATGATGGTAAATCTTACCGATAGAGATTTATTAAATAAAGAAGAATTCTACGTTTTACCTAACGACATTATATATATTGAACCAAACAAATTGGCTAAAACATTACAATTCGCAACTTTCCCTTGGAGTGTAGTTTTATCTACAATATCAACTATAGTTACAGTTTACGCTTTACTTAGAAAATAAGTAAACTAAAGTTTTAAAAATATTTATCACAATAATAAATTATAAGCAGTGGAACAATATCAAATAAATAATAACTTACAACAGCAAGAGCAAGAGGAAAAAGTTGACGTTATGTCGATTGTTTTTAAAATGCTTACTCATTGGCACTATTTTGCTATTTCAATTATTCTAACTTTATTACTTGCTTTTGTATTTAATAAATATTCTATCCCTATTTTCGAAGTAAAATCTACCGTTTTAATCAAAGATGAGAAAAAAGGTGGCGGCGGTATCGAAAATGGTATCTTAAAAGGGATTGATTTATTTGGTTCGCAAAAGAATGTTCAGAATGAGATTGGAGTTCTTCAATCATACACCCTTATGAACAAGGCTATAAAGGAACTTAACTTCTATGTTTCTTATTTTACAGAAAGTAAATTTAAAACCGAAGAACTTTATAAAGATAGCCCTTTAAAAGTTGTGCTCGACACTTCGCATAACCAATTAGTGGGGATTCCAGTGTTTATTAAAATTGTTTCAAGTGATAAATATGAACTAGAAATCCCTGAACAAGCTAATGCCAGTTTGTATGATTATGGTTCTGAGAAAGCAGTTGAAGAAAAAGTTGACATTCCTAAAATAACAAAGACCCTTAATTTTGGAGAATGGTACAAAGATAAAAACTTATTTTTTAAAATTGTTTTAACTCCTAACTATGCTGCTGATAAATATAATGGAAAAACTATTCAATTTACAATAAACGACATTAGTCAAATGACTAATCAGTTTAAAAGTTCCAAAATTGAGCCTATTAATAAAGAAGCAACCATTCTTGAAATCACATTAAAAGATAAAAACAAACAAAAAGCTATCGATCTAATAAATATGCTTACCGAAGTTTTTATTAATGCTGATTTAGAAGAAAAAAATAGAACCGCTATTAATACAATTAATTTTATCGATAGCCAATTATCAGGTATTACCGACTCGCTTCATTTAGTAGAAGGCCAATTGCAAAACTTTAGGACCAACAATAATATAATGAATATTAGCGACGAAGCTAAAGCTGTTAGAGATAAAGTTTATGCTTTAGAAAGCGAAAAGGTTATTGAAACTCTAAAAGCTCAATATTATAAATATCTTTTAGATTATATCAATAAAAATAAAGAAATTAAGAACGATATCATTGCTCCTTCAACTATGGGTATCATTGATCCATTATTAGTTGGCTTAGTTGAAGAATTGTTAAAATTATCTGCTGAAAGAGAAAAGCTAATGAATTCAGCTACTCCATCTAATCCTGCTATTACCGTTATTGATCTTAAAATAGACAATGCTAAAAAAACATTAGCTGAGAATTTAAAGAACACTGTCAACTTCTCTAATATTACTACTAAAGATCTTGATAAAAGAATAGGACAAGTTCAGGCAGAAGTTAATAAATTACCTGCAACTGAAAGAAATCTTATAAACATTGAGCGTAAATTTAAAGTAAACGATCAGATTTATACCTTCCTTTTATCTAAAAGAGCTGAATCTGCAATCGCAAAGGCTTCAAATGTACCAGATAATAAAATTATTGATAAAGCCAGAGACGCTGATAAAGTTTATCCTAAAACATCTCTTAACTATATCATCGCTATTATTCTAGGTTTAATCATCCCTCTTCTTTATTTATTCATAAGAGACTCTTTAAATGATAAAATTGTAGAACGAAGAGACGTTGAAAAGATTACTA
>CAYRBL010000514.1:0-2218 GCA_964422385.1 uncultured Bacteroides sp. | reverse complement strand
ATCCTTTTTATAACATCATTAAAAAGCAATGCTCAGTTTACGATGTCGGGCGAGATACGCGAAAAAGCCCAAATTATGGATGGTTACAAACAATTGAGAGATTCAACTAAAGCTCCTTATGGATTAATTGTGCAACGCAGTCGCTTGTATCTGGATTATAAAAACGATAAGCTCACTTTTGCTTTTTCGATACAGGATGTGCGTGCCTGGGGGCAAAATACACCAGCCGATTATAACAATAATATAGGAATTTTTGAGGCTTGGGCTAAATATAATTTCACTCCCGAATGTGCAATTAAGTTTGGACGTCAGCAAATAAAGTATGATGACGAAAGATTGATAAATGCATCAAGCTGGACAGACTGGGGCGTAACGCATGACCTGATGTTGCTACAGTATGATGACAAGAAAAATGCTATACGTGTGGATGCAGGTTTTGCTATGAACAATGCCTCTTCTACTGCCCTCTATCTCGATTATTATAATTTAAAAGCCTATAAATATCTTTCATATTTATGGATTAATAAGAAGGTGATGGATAATAAACTCGAGTTCTCCTTAATGTCGGTTATGGATGTAAACCAGCGAACTTCGCAAATAAATAATTTCTTAAACAGATATACACTCGGACCTAATATAAATTATAAATCAGATAACTTAAGAGCTGCTGCAACCCTATATTACCAAACAGGAAAGCTTGCCGATAGTCGAAAAGTGAATGCTTTGTTTTATGCTGCCAATGTTGCCTATAAAATTGATAAACGTCACGAAATACAAATAGGTTACGACCATTATTCAGGCACTGATTTCAGTGATACGGTAGCTGCAAAAACTACGTCAACCACTTTCGACAAACTCTATGGCTCGACCCATCATTTTTTAGGTTATATGGATCATTTCAACGGCACCAATTCAGATATTACTTCGGGAGCTGGCATCAATGATATCTATCTCCGCCTAAATATTACGCCAAAAGAAAACCATAAAATTGAACTTACTGCACATCATTTCAGCCTCGACAAAGAGTATATTCAGGTAAGCAATTCAATTACTGCCTCGCCACAAACTCCAATTGTAAACAAATGTTATAAAATGGATAAACAATTGGCTTATGAGTTCGATTTTTTGTATACTTATACTGCTTCCAAAGAGCTTAATCTTAGTTTGGGCTATAGTTTTATGCGACAATACAACACATTGGAGTATTTAAATAAGATAAGTCAGGGCAATTCAAAGTTTCCTCAATACGCTTATTTTATGATTGCAATTAAACCTGTTTTCTTTACAACAAATGTTAATAAATAGGGTATAAACAATAGATTTATACTTCAATTTCCATCTTTTCGTTAGTATATAAATAAGGCATATTTATATAAAAAAGCATTGCGAAAACGAATAAAAACATTTATTTTGTTTCGGATATGTTAAATGTGCTTTAAATGTTAAAAAATGTTGTAATTTTGCATAAAATTTAGTATATACATATAATGAAAGCAAACAGACTTATAATTCCGCTTTTTCTACTCTTTTTCCTTACGGGAAAAACTTCATCTGCTCAAAAATGGGTTGATATGATGCTTGATCCTGAAGTAAACTTTTATGATGTACAAAAGGAGTTCAATACTTTTTGGAATGGAAAGGTAATTACCCGTTCTAATGGTTGGAAACAATTTAAAAGATGGGAAAACTATATGGCTCCACGTGTATATCCTACTGGAAATAGACTCAACAATGGTGAAATATGGAACGAATATTATAAATATAAACGTAGTCATAATTACAAAGCATATACTTCGTCGAATTGGAAGCCTTTGGGTCCTTTCACACCTCCAACTGGTGGCGGCGAGGCAGGCAGAGTTAATTGCATAGCCTTCGATCCTGTTAATTCTAATGTAATATATGCAGGCTCACCAGCAGGTGGTTTATGGCGCACAGTTGATGGTGGAAGCAATTGGAGTTCGCTTACCGATTATCTTCCAGTAATTGGAATTTCTGACATAGTTGTTGATTATTCTAACCCTAGCACTATATATATTGCCACTGGCGATGGCGATGGAAACGATACGTACACCAACGGTATCTTAAAATCTACAGATGGAGGAGCAACGTTTCAAACAACTGGCTTATCTTGGTCTGTAACTATACAAAGAGTAATTAGTAAAATATTAATAAAAGATCGGAAGAGCACACGTCTGAACTCCAGTCACCTGAAGCTATC
>CAYRBL010000513.1:0-2224 GCA_964422385.1 uncultured Bacteroides sp. | reverse complement strand
GGAACTACTACTCTTGGATCTTTATCAGCTGCAACTATATCTGGACAAACAATTACCTTAGGAATGCCTAATAATTCTTGCATAAAATTTAGTTCAGGTTTTGATATAAACAATATGAATATATCATCTACTGGACAAATGATTTTCAACACTCCTTTAGGCTTTAATTTCGCTTCCTACAATAGCGGTAATAATTACCCAGGATTTGAAGTAAATACTAACGGTTCAATTTCATTAAATTCTGCGACAGCATCAATTACATCGTATCTTGAACCAGTATCAATTACATCAATTGGAATAATATTATCAAGCCCGACAATTCCACTCCCATCAAGTGGAAATAGTCAATTATATATTAATAGCAATGGATCAATAATAACAACAACCTCATCTTCCCGCTATAAAGAAAATATTAATAACTTAAATATAGATAATAATACTTTTGAACTATTACAACCAGTCAGCTTTAATTATATTAATGACAATGAAAAACATATTGAATATGGATTTATTGCTGAAGATTTAGAAAAAATTCCATCATTGCAAAATGCAGTTATTTATGGAAAAAATAACGCTCCACTGTCTATAAATTATCAAGCCGTCTTTGTTGCACTTACCGCTGACTATTTAAAAACAAAAAAAACATTGAAAGCTGAATTACAAAAAAAGAATGAACTATTAAATAGGATCGTTCAAAGATGCGAATTATTAGAAATTCAATTAGAAAAAAATGATAAAATATTAAATAAATTAATCGAAAGATATGAAGAAAAAGATACTGATTTAAATAACCTAAAAAATAGATGTGATATACTTGAAAATTTAATCACTCAAATAATCGGTCGAACAACTACGACAATATAAAAAGACTTTAATTCTAAAGTAAAAAAGAGAGTTTGACTTTTATATATAAAAGTCAAACTCTCTTTTTTACTTTAGAATTAAAGTCTTTTTATATTGTCGTAGTTGTTCGACCGATTATTTGAGTGATTAAATTTTCAAGTATATCACATCTATTTTTTAGGTTATTTAAATCAGTATCTTTTTCTTCATATCTTTCGATTAATTTATTTAATATTTTATCATTTTTTTCTAATTGAATTTCTAATAATTCGCATCTTTGAACGATCCTATTTAATAGTTCATTCTTTTTTTGTAATTCAGCTTTCAATGTTTTTTTTGTTTTTAAATAGTCAGCGGTAAGTGCAACAAAGACGGCTTGATAATTTATAGACAGTGGAGCGTTATTTTTTCCATAAATAACTGCATTTTGCAATGATGGAATTTTTTCTAAATCTTCAGCAATAAATCCATATTCAATATGTTTTTCATTGTCATTAATATAATTAAAGCTGACTGGTTGTAATAGTTCAAAAGTATTATTATCTATATTTAAGTTATTAATATTTTCTTTATAGCGGGAAGATGAGGTTGTTGTTATTATTGATCCATTGCTATTAATATATAATTGACTATTTCCACTTGATGGGAGTGGAATTGTCGGGCTTGATAATATTATTCCAATTGATGTAATTGATACTGGTTCAAGATACGATGTAATTGATGCTGTCGCAGAATTTAATGAAATTGAACCGTTAGTATTTACTTCAAATCCTGGGTAATTATTACCGCTATTGTAGGAAGCGAAATTAAAGCCTAAAGGAGTGTTGAAAATCATTTGTCCAGTAGATGATATATTCATATTGTTTATATCAAAACCTGAACTAAATTTTATGCAAGAATTATTAGGCATTCCTAAGGTAATTGTTTGTCCAGATATAGTTGCAGCTGATAAAGATCCAAGAGTAGTAGTTCCTGCGTTTAATCCGCCATTGCTAGTTAAGCTATTTACTGTCGTATTACCAAGAGTAGTTGTGCCAGCACTGAGAGTACCAGAGGTACTAATACTTGTTGGGGTGAGAGCAGCGCAAGTGAAGGCAGAGTTTGTCGTCGTAGAGGTAATGACATTTCCAGAGGAGTTAATCATTAAAAGACTATTATTTCCTGATGATGGATTAGTGATGCCGGAGGTGGTTAAGGTAATTGTACCGGTGGAATTACCTAATGCAACCGTTTGTCCGGCAGTGCCAGCGGCAGTTAATGAGCCTAATGTGGTGGTACCAGCACTGAGAGTACCAGAGGTGCTAATACTTGTTGGGGTCAGAGCACCGCAAGTGAAGGCAGAGTTTGTCGTCGTAGAGGTAATGACATTTCCAGAGGAGTT
>CAYRBL010000512.1:0-2235 GCA_964422385.1 uncultured Bacteroides sp. | reverse complement strand
CTCCAAAGGAGGGGCTCTAAATTACTTAATTTATACTAATTTTATTGTTTTTAACATGAGATAAAACAAACTACTTGCTTAATTTTTTTCCTCTCCTTTGGTAAGAGTAGGGTTGAGGTGCTCAAAACCTGGCTTACCCAACAAAGCAAACATATTCGTCTTATAAGCCTCTACTCCCGGTTGATCAAATGGATTAACGTCCAGTAAATATCCACTCAATCCGCAGGCAAATTCATAAAAATAGATTAATTCGCCCAGATTATATTCATTAATTTCGGGCATAGAAATTTTAATATTCGGCACTCCACCATCAACGTGGGCAAGCATCGTACCCAACTCTGCCATCCTATTTACTTCGTGTATTGGCTTGCCGGCAATAAAATTTAAACCATCCAAATCGTCCTTATCAAAAGGAACCTGAACACTATGCTGAGGTTTTTCTATACTCAAAACAGTTTCAAAAATATTCCTGATTCCATCTTGAATATACTGCCCCATCGAATGCAAATCGGTAGTAAAACTAACGCCGGCAGGGAAAATTCCTTTGTTTTCTTTACCCTCACTTTCGCCATACAATTGCTTCCACCACTCGGTGATGTACAGTAAACTAGGTTGGTAGTTAACCATAATTTCTATCGTTTTGCCTTTATTATAAAGTGCATTGCGCAAAGCAGCATACAAACACGCAGGATTTTCATTAATATCAGTAGATTTAAGAAGATGCTGCTGCATATTTTTAGCGCCTTCCACAAGTTTGCGAATATCGAAACCTGCAACGGCGATAGGCAATAACCCAACGGGAGTCAACACCGAATATCTTCCACCTACGTCATCTGGTACAACATAGGTTTGATAACCCTCGTCGTCCGACAACTTTTTTAACGCTCCTTTTGCCTTATCAGTAACGGCTATGATGCGTTTGCTGGCATTTTCTTTACCATATTTTTGCTCCAAATGATTTTTAAGAATCCTAAAAGCCACAGCAGGCTCGGTGGTAGTCCCCGACTTGGAAATAACAGTTAAAGCATAGTCCTTCTTGTCGAGAATCTCGAGTAAGTCCGACATATAATCCTCGCTAATATTCTGACCGGCATATACTATAAAAGGATATTTAGCATCCGATTTCAAAGCAGCAAAATTATGATTTAATGCCTCGATGATAGCCCTGGCACCAAGATACGACCCACCAATGCCAATTACGACATATATATCGGCAATATCTTTAATGGCTTTCGCATTTGCTTCGATGCTTGCCAAAATATCTTCATTAATCTCGGAAGGGAGCTCAACCCAACCCAGAAAATCATTGCCTTTACCAGTTTTATCAACTAGTTGCTGATGTCCTTTTGTTAATCCGACCTGAAATGAATGTATCTCGGCATCCGAAACAAAAGATTTAATTTTAGAATAGTCTATGTTTAAATTTATCATTTTTAATTTTGATTAAGTACGTGAATGAAGACTAATTTTATTGCCTTCGCTGTCGATAAAGATAGCAAAGTACCCAATTTCTTCAGATATTAAAGTTTTTGGCATAATAGCATTGCCACCAGCGGCCTCTACTCTTTTCAAATCTTCGGTAAGATTACCTGTAGCAGTTGTAAAATAAATTTGAACGCCATCAGGAGAAGGCTTGTAAATGCTAGGTTCGTAAACCAACGAACCTGCCGAACCCATCATTTCGGAAGCACCTGGAAACATTGCCATCAAATGCGGCCCCATTTGTACGCGTTCGAGTTTATAATCGAACACACTTTCGTAAAAAGCAATTGCTCTGTCCATATCTGTAACTGGTATCTCGAACCAGCCTACAACGTTATGTTTTAATTCCATTGTTAAAATAATTTGATAAAATTAAGGTAGCGAAAGTACTAATAATATTAATATAAGCATTACTAATCTTTATTAAATTTAATCATTTTATTAAAATTTTTATAAGAATAGATATAAATTAATACCTTTGCTGCTTCTTATTTTAAATAATATCATAAATGAAAAAGATATATTGGGTACTTTTTTTAATAGTTTTAGTGTTGAGCTCCTGCACTAAAAAAGATTCGCAAACGAAGAATGCATATACGAAATGGGAGGTAAATTCGAAAGGGAAAAAGCTACGGAAATCGGAGTACGTTGAGCTGGATGCCAAAGGCAATAAAATAATCTGGATACAATATGTTGAAAAAGGGATATTGTACGACAGCTTTGCTTATGTGTATAAAAATGGTTTGAAAACAG
>CAYRBL010000511.1:0-2236 GCA_964422385.1 uncultured Bacteroides sp. | reverse complement strand
GGTTTTAAAATCAAATTATTTATGGTTCCTAACAAACAGTTTGTCAATAACACCAATTGAATGAAAACTGTTCTATCTTAAATTTCTTTTTTATATCAATTATTAATTTATTTAATCAGTAAGTATCGATACCAACTTAAACTTTCGAGGCTCTTGTGGTTTTGGTATATCAAAAACCATTAAAGTACTGCCTTTTCTAAAATAAACAACTGCTTTTGTCTGTACCTTCTTTATAAAGCCCATTGTTTCTATCAAGTCGAGCGAATAAATGTCGCCAATTTTTAAAGTCTGTTCCATATTAAAGTAATTTAATTTATTTTTACAAAACTTATTTTTTTATCATTAATAATTAGATTGCAAAATTACGCAATTAATTATTAAGTCGACACTTAAATAAATATAAGATTTTTGTTATAGAAATGTTAAGAAGAAATGGGTATTTCTTTTACGCTAAACATTTAGAGGCAATTACCTCTAAATACTCAATAGGAGAGCTTATTTTTTACGCTTTGCGATTAGATGCTTTGTTAATACTTCAAACAGCTCAGTATTATCCAGTGGCTTAGTTATTACATCATCGCAACCAGCTTTGTATGCTTTATCAATATCATTTTTCAACGAATAAGAAGTTAAAGCAATTACAGGAGTTTCAGGGCTATTTTTCTTGATAGTTCTTGTAGCACTAAATCCATCAATACCTGGCATTCTTAAATCCATAATCACAAGATCAATACCTGGCATCTTGTTAAAATATTTTATTGCCGACAATCCATTTGTAGTCCCAATCAAATTAACCTTAGTTGATTGTAAAGTTAGTTTAAGCAAACGCATACTCTCAGCATCGTCTTCGGCTATCAATATAGTTTTCCCTTCAAGATTAGGGACAGTTCCTCCGATTACAGTACTTGAAGGATTGTTTTCGGAGTAAGAAACCTGAACAGGCACCGAAAAAAAGAAAGTAGCTCCATATTTTAGCTCCGATTCTACTCTAATTTCTGCTTTCATTGCATCGGCTATTTTCTTCGAAATAGCTAAGCCAATACCAACTCCATCGTATACTTTGTTTGTATTGCTTTTTATTTGATGGAAGAAATTAAATATCTCGACTTGTTTATCTTTTTCAATTCCAATACCTGAATCTTTTACATAAAACACAATATTAGAAGTATCATATTTATAAAATCCAAATTCAATAGTACCTTTTTCGGTGTATTTAACAGCATTTTTAAACAAATTGGTAAGCACCTGATTTATCTTAGTACGGTCAGCAGTAATATAATCCATCAACAAACCGTAATCAGGATTAAAAGTAAGCGAAATCTTTTTATCTTTGCCCGACAAATTTAAAATCTCAATTAAATTAATCCTGTTCTCAATAAATATCTCAGCACCTTTAAACTTTTGTGGCTTTAATTCAACTTTAGATTGCTCAGCAAAGGCCAAACTGAAAATATTTTCGATAATCCCTAATAAGTTTTTACCACTGTTGTGAATAGTAGCAACCATACTTTTCATTTCGCCATCCAAAATCAAAGGCTCTATAATGCCACTAAAACCAAGGATATGATTTAAAGGAGTACGCAACTCGTGACTAATTGTAGCCAGAAACTGCGATTTAAGTCTATCGCTTTCCTCTGCTCTTTCTTTAGCAATAACCAACGCAGCGTTTGTTTTTTCTAATTCTAAAGTACGTTCTTTTACCTTTAATTCTAATAATTGAGTTTGGTTAAGCTGTTGTAAATATAAATAACGAGCTACTAACAAATTTTTTATTCTTAAATCTACCTCAACCAAATCAAAAGGTTTAGATAGAAAATCGACAGCACCCGATGCCAAAGCTTTTTGTTTGGTTTCAATAGTAATATCAGCAGTTAAAACAAGAATAGGTAAATATTCATATTCAGGAATAATCGTTTTCAATTGTTCCATCACTTCAAAGCCGGTAAGATGAGGCATTCTTAAATCTAACAGTATCAAATCTGGGTTAAATGAATTAAACGTATCAATTGCCATACGCGAATCAGTCAAAGACATAATATTTTTATAGCCTTTAAATTGCAATAAGCCTTGCAATACATTTATATTTGCCTGTTGATCATCAACAATTAATATCTTTAATTCAGAAATGTCTATTGTTTGCATTTGATTTTAACTTTAATATATTAATTGATATTTCCAATGTTTTCAAATATCAAAATATTATATAATCTTCTTATTTAATGAATAATTAGCCTAT
>CAYRBL010000510.1:0-2237 GCA_964422385.1 uncultured Bacteroides sp. | reverse complement strand
ATTAGCTGCTATGATTGCAGCTATAGTTGTTGCTAAAAAAATTAAAACTAAATAAATTATGCAGACAGGAATACCTTTAGAGTATTTTTTGATTACAGCCGCTGCAATGTTTTTTGCAGGAGTTTATGGTTTTATTACTAGAAGAAACCTTATAACTATGCTGATGTCAGTTGAATTAATGCTGAATGCAGTTAATATTAATTTCGTAGCATTTAATCGCTATTTATTCCCTGAACAATTGGAAGGGCAGTTCTTTTCTATATTTATTATAGCTGTTGCTGCTTCAGAAGCTGCTGTTGCCATAGCTATCATTATAAATATTTATAGAAACTTCCAGTCTATCGATGTTGAAAAGACTGATGAAATGAAATATTAATTCAATAAATAAAAAAGAAATAATATGACGAACTTTGGCTATACAATCTTAATACCACTAATACCAATCTGCGTATTTTTATTTGTAGGTTTATTAGGATTTAAAATGAAACCAATAATATCTGGACTTATAGGCACTACAGGTCTGGGTATCTCAGCTGCTTTATCTTATTACACTGCTTTTACCTATTTCTTTCAAGTAGGAAAAGTTGATGGAGTTTTTAAAGCAATTATACCATTTAAAACAGTTTGGTTAAACTTTAGTGATAAACTGCATATTGATATGGGGATTTATTTGGATCCTATATCTGTAATGATGTTAGTTGTTGTTACTACTGTTTCTTTCATGGTGCATATTTACAGTATTGGATATATGAAAGGCGAAAAAGGTTTTGAACGCTTTTTTGCTTACTTATCTCTTTTTAGTTTCTCGATGTTAGGATTAGTATTAGCAACAAATATTTTCCAAATGTATATCTTTTGGGAATTAGTTGGTGTATCTTCATTCCTTTTAATCGGATTCTATTATCAAAAACCTTCAGCAGTGGCTGCTTCTAAAAAAGCTTTCATCGTTACTCGTTTTGCTGATTTAGGTTTCTTAATCGGTATTTTAATCTTATCTTTTAATACAGGAACTTTCGATTTCTTACTTCTTACAGATATTCATGGAGCGGCAATAGCTACTGGAGCTGGTGCTTCCTTTTTAGGTTTGTCTGTAATGACATGGTCTTTAATATTTGTATTTATGGGTGGTGCTGGTAAATCAGCCATGTTCCCTTTACATATATGGTTACCTGATGCGATGGAAGGTCCAACTCCTGTATCAGCTTTAATCCATGCTGCTACTATGGTTGTTGCAGGGGTATATTTAGTAGCTCGTTTATTCCCGGTATATGCTTTATCTGCACCCGACGGATTATTGGTAGTTGCTTATGTGGGATCATTCTCTTCATTGTTTGCAGCTATAATTGCTTGTACACAGTTTGACATAAAACGTGTTTTAGCATATTCAACCATGTCACAAATCGGTTATATGATGGTTGGTCTTGGGGTTTCTAAATATGGTGGTCACGAAGGTTTAGGTTATATGGCTTCTATGTTCCATTTATTCACTCATGCTATGTTCAAGGCATTATTATTCCTTGGTGCTGGTGCTATCATTCATGCTGTACATTCTAATGTTATGACAGAAATGGGTGGCTTAAGAAAATACATGCCAATTACACATATTACATTTTTAATTGCATGTTTAACTATTGCAGGTATACCTGGTTTATCAGCTTTCTTTAGTAAAGACGAAATATTAGCAGCTGCTTACGAAAATAATAAACTTATATTCTATGTTCAATTATTTGTAGCTGGTTTAACTGCTTTTTATATGTTCCGTTTATATTTTAGAGTTTTCTGGAATACCGAACCTCATTATCATCACAAACCACATGAAGCACCTTGGGTAATGCTAGTTCCTTTGATTTTCTTAGCTATTGCTTCTATTGTGACTGGTTATATCCCATTCAGTAAATTTATTTCATCAGACTTTACTCCATTTGAAACTCATATTGAGTGGATGGAGGTAGCTGTTCCTTCTATTGTTGTTGGGATAATAGGTATTATTATTGCTATGGTTATGTATAAAAAGGAAACTAATTATCCTAATCAAATTGCAACAGCTATGAGAGGTTTCTATCGTGCAGCATTTAATAAATTCTATTTTGATGAAATCTATCTTTTCGTAACCAAGAAAATTATCTTTAGATATATTTCTGCTCCTGTTGCATGGTTCGACCGCCATATCATTGATGGTTCAATGAATGGTATTGCTTGGGTAACTAATTATTCTTCTAATAAGATTAAAGGTTTCC
>CAYRBL010000509.1:0-2238 GCA_964422385.1 uncultured Bacteroides sp. | reverse complement strand
TATGGAAGAAATTGGATAGCCGATAGTGGCAAAACCATTGCGATTATCCCTATAGGATATGCCGATGGTATGAATCGCAAACTAGGAAATGGCAGAGGAAAAGTTATGATTAACGAATTGTTGGTGCCTATTGTTGGCAATGTTTGTATGGATATGTGTATGGTGGATGTTACAGATATTATGGCCGAAGAAAATGACGAAGTCATTATATTTGGCGACGAATATCCAGTTACCAACCTTGCGGAAACCCTCGATACAATACCTTATGAAATTATTACTGGAATATCGCAAAGAGTAAAAAGAATATATTATCAAGAGTAAATAAATTAAATATGGAACAAAAAGTATTATCTATCCTTATACCGGCATACAACGAAGCTCGAACTATTCATCTAATTTTAGATAAAGTTTTAGCTGTTGAGCTTATCAATGATATTAAAAAAGAAATAATCCTTGTCAACGATTGTTCAAAAGACAATACGAAAGAAAAAATAGAAGAATATATCAGTCAACATTCCGAAGTAGATATCCGATTATTTAATCAATCGATAAACCAAGGCAAAGGCGCAGCAATACACAAAGGCATCGAACTTGCAACAGGAGATTATATAATTGTACAGGACGCAGACCTTGAATACGACCCTGCTGAATACAATGTACTTTTGAAACCAATAATCGACGACTTTGCAGATGTAGTTTATGGCTCCAGATTTATGGGTGGCAAACCTCATAGAATATTATTCTTTTGGCATACTATTGGCAACCGTCTCTTGACTTTCCTTTCTAATATGCTTACCAATCTTAATTTATCGGATATGGAAACATGTTACAAACTATTCAGGTCAGAGTTTATAAAACAAATATCTTTTAAAGAAAATCGTTTTGGTTTCGAACCGGAAGTTACTTCTAAAATAGCCCGTTTTAAAGGAATTCGAATCTATGAAGTAGGTATTTCCTATTATGGCAGAACCTATGAAGAAGGCAAAAAGATAGGTGCTAAAGATGGTTTCCGTGCTATATGGTGTATCCTTAAGTATAATGTTCTTGATAGATCTTATCTGAAGAAGTAAATTGCCTATGAAGTTAACTCTTAATAATAGTAAAGATATTTACACGAAGCTAACTGAATTTATACTACAGATTCTTCAAAATAAATATTTCTTTTTATTAATAGTTTTACTCAACCTCTACCCTGTTGTTACCAATACTTTCTTTGCTACTTTGGATGGCGCTGCACATTTGTACAATGCCAAACTTATCAACGATCTTTTATTTACGAAGGATTCGCTTTCGCATTCCTTCTTTCAGTTTACACCTTATATTGTTCCCAATTATCTAGGGCATTTCATCCTCTCCTTTTTCTTGCTTTTTCTCCCTGCTTATGCCGCCGAAAAAGCATTTTTGATTCTCTATTTAATAACATTACCCTATGCATTCAGGTATCTGTCAGGATGCTTAAACACCAACAAAAGCTTCTCTTATTTTGTGTTCCCTTTCACCTATTCTTTCTTTGTATTTCTTGGCTTTTATAATTTCATTATAGGTTTTAGCATCTTCTTTTTTGGATTAGGTTTCTTTTATAAACACTATGGCAGACGTAGATTTATTAACTACTTTTCTTTATTTTTAATCTCACTTTGTCTCTATTTATCGCATCCTTTATTACTTTTCATCTGGTTGCTTTGTTTGTTTATTGTTTTCTTAAACTTTACTTTTAAATCTTATTTAATAGATAAAACTATTTCTATAAATAGAATCCTAAAACTGGCTATTTATACATTTATTTCTTTGTTGCCTGTTTTAATTTTAGGTTTAAAATATTACTTAATGCAAGCCCCTACCCAAGGTATTCGGGTTTCCTTTTTAGAATTAATAAAATGGATTTTAAAAACTCGTACCTTAATGTCGCTTGTCATCGAATATGAACACACCTATACCATCTTATTATTTTGTATTTTTATAATATTAGGGATTTCTTTTATCTTTAATTTTATTAATAAAAAAACAAGAAACGAAGCCTACTTATCCTTTAAGAAAAGCATTTTTATAGCTAGTATTTGCATACTACTTTTACTATTTTATTTCATCTTGCCCGACCAAATGGCTCAGGGTGCTTACGTTTCTTCTCGTTTTAATCTCTTATTCTTTTTCTTTTTTATAATCTTCTTTTCTTTTTTTAAAACTAAGAAATGGATCTTAATTTCAACCATATTCTTTATGTTTTTCATACATTTCACC
>CAYRBL010000508.1:0-2239 GCA_964422385.1 uncultured Bacteroides sp. | reverse complement strand
TAAAACTGCAGTTGTAATACTTAATTGGAATGGGAAGAAATTTCTTGAACAATTTATGCCAGATGTTATCAAGCATTCCTCTTCAGATGCTGAAGTTATTGTTGCCGATAATGCTTCTTCGGATGATTCTATTGCCTATCTTAAAAACAATTTCCCACAGGTACGTATTATCTTAAACAATGAAAATGGTGGTTTTTCGAAAGGTTATAATGATGCATTAGCTCAAGTTGATGCAAAATATTATGTATTGTTGAATTCGGATATAGAAGTTACAGAGAATTGGATAAAACCTGTTATTAATTTGATGGATTCGGATAAAAAAATTGCTGTTTGCCAACCTAAATTACGTTCGTTTTACCAAAAAGAGATGTTTGAATATGCTGGTGCTGCTGGTGGTTTTATTGATAAATATGGGTATCCTTTTTGCAGAGGCAGACTTTTTAATACCTTGGAAAAAGATAATGGACAGTATGATGATATATGCGAAGTATTCTGGGCTACAGGTGCTGCAATGTTTGTTCGTGCCGAATTATATCATAAGCATGGTGGATTGGATAATGATTTTTTTGCACACA
Organism: uncultured Bacteroides sp.; assembly: GCA_964422385.1. Classification (GTDB taxonomy): domain Bacteria; phylum Bacteroidota; class Bacteroidia; order Bacteroidales; family JACABE01; genus JBAXLO01. Next base: position 1,664 of record CAYRBL010000508.1, on the reverse strand, counting down.
TGGAAGAAATTGACTTCTGCTGGAGAATGAAAAACCAAGGTTATAAGATAATGTATTGCCCCGAATCTGTGGTTTATCATGTTGGAGGTGGCACTTTGCCTAAGAATTCGCCTCGTAAGACATTCTTAAACTTCCGTAATAACTTTAATCTTTTATTTAAAAATCTTCCTGCAAATAAAATATATAAAGTAATAATTGCTCGTCTGTTTTTAGATGGAATTGCTGCTCTAAAGTTCCTATCCGAAGGTGGTTACAAAGATTTATATGCTGTTCTTAGGGCGCATTTGAGTTTTTATGCCTCTTATAATAATAATAGGAGAAAGAGAAAGCAGCTTTTGCAAAAAAATGTTAGTAAAATTTATACCAAAAATATAGTTTTACATTATTATTTAAAGAAAAAAACTAAGTTTACTGACTTAGATAACAAACATTTTTCTTAGACAAACGACAGAACAGCCAGTCGGTAGCTTTCTAAACCAAATCCAATAATACTTCCTTTGCATTTGGATGCAATTAAAGAAGTATGTCGGTATTCTTCCCTTTTATATACATTCGAAATATGCACTTCTACCACAGCAGTGGTTATCGAACTTATTGCATCAGCTATTGCTACAGAAGTATGTGTGTATCCTCCGGCGTTTAAAATAATTCCATCATAACTAAAGCCTGTTTCGTGCAATTTATTTATTAATTCGCCCTCAACATTGCTTTGAAAGTAGTAGATTGTTAGCTCTTTAAACTCATTTCTTAGTTTCGAAAGATAGGTTTCGAAAGATAGGTTTCCATATATTTGTGGCTCGCGAACTCCCAACAAGTTTAAGTTTGGTCCGTTGATAATTATTATTTTCTTACTTAATTTCTCATTCATAATTCATAATTTATAATTCATAATTATTTTATTATTTTTCCATTAAGGATAACTGTATCTACTTTATTACTACCATAGGAATACGGCATAAACTCGTAAGTAGGAATAGGTTTGGTGATGTAAAGATTTGCAATTTTACCCACACAAATACTACCTAAAAACTCGCATTGATCCATTGCATAGGCACTATTTATTGTAACTGCATTCAATGCTTCTTCAGGAGTCATTTTATATTTGATACAGCCTAAGGACATGATGAACTGCATATTGCCGGAAGGCGACGAACCAGGATTAAAATCGCTGGCCATTGCAACTGGAAGTCCTGCATCAATCATTTTACGGACTGGCGCGTAAGGCATACCCAAAAAGAAAGCTGCCCCAGGCAACAAAGTAGGCATAGTTTCGGATTGCAACAAACAGTTAATCTCGGCATCTCCAGTATATTCCAAATGGTCGACTGACAAAGCGTAATATTTTACACCTATTTGAATTCCACCTGAATAATCGAGTTCGTTGGCATGTATTTTTGGGCGCATACCGTGAAGCAAACCAGCTTTTAGGATGCGTTCGGTGTCTTCAACAGTAAAGAAACCTTTGTCGCAGAACACATCAATATAATCTGCTAAATCTTCGGCGGCAACCATCGGAATCATCTCGTTTATAACATGGTCGACATATTCGGTTTGCTTACCTTTGTAGGCTCTTGGTACTGCATGTGCGCCCAAAAAGGTTGCTTTAATAGTTAATGGACTTATTTCTTTTAGCTTTTTGATAACTCTAAGCATTTTCAATTCGT
>CAYRBL010000507.1:0-2255 GCA_964422385.1 uncultured Bacteroides sp. | reverse complement strand
CCATCCATCACTCTATTTACATCAAAACGGAGCTTGTTTTCTATCTCTTGCGAAACTGTTTTTAAGGTGCGTTTACTTTCGTCGCCATGTTGGGTGTCTTCAAACTGATCAAGGTTGTTGTTAAACATATTACGGCTCAATGATAGATTCCAAAAACCTTTATTTATTAATCTTTTCAAACTTATTCCCATTGTATAGGTCCATTGATTTATATTAGGAAAAGCTCTTAATATATATTCATTTTCTGGTGTAGATTTCTTAGGAATAGCAAAGCTAAATTCATCAATAGCTCCTAAACCAATAGTTGTTAAAGTAGTTTTAGGATCTATTTTATAATTTACTTTATATTGAAAATCCCAATAGTTAGGACGAATTGGAAGATCAATTACTTCGAATAAATACTGCAAATACGAACGACGCACCGAAGCCATATAAGTAATTTTATTGCTAATTGGTCCATCAAAAGTCAATGCAAGTTCAGTGCTACTCAACCTTATATTCCCTTCCGTTTTATAAGGATTTCCATTGCTTTGCTTGAATTGTAGAACCGAAGAAAGTGCATTGTCATATTTAGCATTAAAACTACTGCTGCTTAAGGTAACATCTTCTATAAACGAAACATTAAGGATACCTGCAGGACCTCCGGCACTTCCCTGTGTAGCGAAATGATTAATCTGAGGAACTTCAATCCCATCGAGGTAATATATGTTTTCGTTGGGAGCACCGCCTCTTATAATAATATCATTCCTAAAACTAGCAGTACTAGTAGTCCCACTTACTCCAGGCAATGCTTGTATCACTCTTGAGATGTCAAAGTTACCTCCTGGATTATTCTTAATCTCTTCGGCAGTCATACTCTGTACCGACAATGGAGTTTCGGTTTGTTTACCATAAGTATTGGCAGTAATTACTACTTGTTTGAGGTCTTTCGACTGCACTTCCATTTCAGCATTCAAGCTTATTGCATTACCAGTACCAACATTAATATTAAATAATGTAAGCGGTTTGTACCCTATAATCTGAAATTTTATGTTATAACTTTTAGGAAGAATTCCTGTAAGTTTAAACTTGCCATCAACATCTGTTGAGCTTGCTATGTTAGTGTTTTCAATGGATACCGTCACGCCTACCATTGTTTCTTGTGTCTCTTTATCTTTTACAGTTCCATAAATTGTTCCTGTCTTCTGGGCAAATATATTTGATGATAATACTATCAGTATAATTAAAATTAGTTGTTTCATATTGTTCTTAATTGAACCAATAAAAACAGCCTATTAACTGAAATGTTCAAAGTAAGTACATGCCATGGCATGTTTCTACAACATCTTCTTTTCTATCAAAATAATCTTATCTATTTGAATTTTATTTAAAGGAAGATAATTCGTTGCTACATCCCATATTATCTCATAATCAATACCAAAATATTCATGGGTTACTTTATTCCTTAATATATACATTTCCTTCCATGGTACTTCTATGTATTTTTCTTTAATAAATTGAGGAAGATTCTTTGCAGCTTCGCCTATAATTTCAAAGTTACGAATTACAGCATCTACAGTTTTATAATCTTTTTTAAAATCATTGAAAGTGTATCCATCAATATATTCAGCAATTCTTCTCATTGCTATTTCTATATCCTCAAGATACATTAAATATGTTCTTTCTTCTTTTTTCATTTAAACATATTTTACTTGGCTAAGAATACTGTCTTTTATTTGTTCTTTCAATGCATTCTTAGTAACCAAATCAATCTTTCTGTTAAATATCTTTTCTAAATATAATTCTAATGAAAAGAATTTCCAGCCTATAGGTTTTTCTAATTCAACCAATATATCAATATCACTTTCCTCAGTAAAAGTATCGTCAGCGAATGAACCAAATATTCCTATTTCCTTTACTGAATAGTCGTTATAAAGTTCAGGCTTTAGCTCTTTAAGTTTTGAGATTATTTCATTTGTTGTAATCATAGTACAAAAGTAATCATTTTTATTATCTTTTTAATAATAATTTAATAATAAAGCTTAATAAACCCTAACCAGCATTACTCCATGCGACGAAACTGTTGTTGTAAAGCTATCTTTATATTTACCTAAATCCTTTTGTCTCCAAACATCTCTGAAGGTTTTGCTGCCTTTTAGGTTTAGTTCATTCCAGTTTACTGTAATCTTTTTTACATCATTACTTAAATTAAAAATACCAACAGCTATTGAACCGTCTTCCATTTGCTTAACCCAAACCTGATAGTCTGTATTCTT
>CAYRBL010000506.1:0-2272 GCA_964422385.1 uncultured Bacteroides sp. | reverse complement strand
GAGATAGCTTCAGGTGACTGGAGTTCAGACGTGTGCTCTTCCGATCTTCAATACTATCGCGATGATGTTGAATCCAACGGTGTTTAGCATCATCGAAATAATAGCTGAAAATATCGGTAACCCTATATCCTTTTGGTAACTGTGTACTATCATATTTTATTCTGATACTTAAATCTTTTTCAAATAAAGTTGCATGAGGCAACAATCTAAAACCCTTTGCTAAACCTGTAACATTTACCATGCCAGAAGATAAGGTGTTCAAATCAATGGCTCTTAGAGTGGTGGCAGTTAATGCTATAATTTTGTTTACGCTTTGTGTATCACCTCTTAACTGCAATCCTGGATGCTGTAAATAAATTTTTGCATTAGGTTCTGCAATTAAAGAACTTTGGTTTATCTGATTATTGCTGTTATAGGTATAATCAAATTCAGTGGCTTTATCAAAACTTATTTCAGTTTTTAATGTTTTTCCATCTTCAAATTGGGCTACAACTATGGCTTTCCAACTGTTTTTATCACTACTTTGTTTTTCAACTATGCCTTCAAAACTACCTAAAATCAATTGGAAAGGCTTCCCATTTACAGTCAGTTTTGCTTTTTCGCTTCCTTCTCCACTTACAAAACCCTGGACATAACCATATTTTTGGTAATAAGTAGATGTATTCGGCTGGTTTACAATTAATTTTCTTGTTTCATTGTTAGAATGAGAAGGCTCGATACGAATATTTACATTCCGCACTCTATATGCATATTCTGCTTTATCAGGTAACGTAAATCGGATACTATTTTTCCCTGATTTCAACTGTTCAGGATTTAATTGTTCTGCTTGTTTACTCCAGCCTTCAGTTTTCTTTACAAAAAGACCACCGCTTGTTAATTGATCATTTATACTTTTGCAAACAGAAGTATAATCCTGTAAGCCATACAATTCATATTCCAGCCATGCTTTAGAATTCCTGCTTATGGCTTGGTTTATTAAAACGGGGAAACTGTTATCATTTGGATTATCTGTTTTGTTCTTGCTATAGCTGCCAATAATGCCTTCTTTCGTATTTGAAGAAGCGTAAACAATAGCATTTGTATTTTTAGCTAAATACTTTGCTGTTTTATTGGATTTATTATTTTTTGTAATGCTATCAGCAATATTATTTTTTACCTGGCATATTTGAGCTTTATTTTTATTGAGTTGCTGTCTTCTGTTATCATTATTCTTAGCAATACTTACAATATATAAACTAATAATTGCAATTACTATGAATGCGAAAACGGGATATTTTTTAGTTTTCATAATTTCTTGTCTTTGGAGGTAATTGATTTTTTAATGATCTATTATTATTCTACAATTAGCTTAAAGCTCTTTTTTTCTTTTTTGCTTTCAATTTCAATAAGGTAGTTGCCTTTATCTTTTAATTTTCCATTGATTATAAACTGACCTTGACCGCTTACTGTATTTTCATCAATTAATCTGCCGGCTATATCTCTTACTCTTACTGTTATATCAATACTTTCAAAAACCTGAGCATAAATTGCGTAATCGCCTTTACATGGATTTGGGTAGATTTCAAATTTGTTTTCAGCCGGATTGCTTATTGGATTATTGCCATTATGATGTGAGGAAGGCGCAAAAGCAAAATCATTGTTTGCAGTACCAAGCCCGATTCTAACCCATTTTGCATCGGTAGAACCTTTTATATCGATTACTTTTACCAGATATTTTCCGGGTGCTAAATTGTATACACTTTGCAAAGAATCGCTGCTATTCCAAAAAGTAAAGTGTTGTCTGCTATCAGCCAATAATGAATAATTAAAAGGTGATTTACCAGCTACTACTTCCAGATTAATCACTCCATTATTACTGCCAGCAGAACTTGCATTTATTGTTTTAGCCAGTAAAGTTAAGCGATTGCCCAACAGAAAAGTAAACACATCCTTACCGGAATGATCACTGTCCCAATGAATTCCTGAAAAATATACTTTCTTATTGGCATCTGTACTGTCTGCTGTAAATATTTCAGTATTATCCATTGTAAAATTTGCTGTAGCATCTCGGTTAATTAACAATACGCATTTACCCAGACTATCTACACCCGAAGCGTCAAAGATGAGTTGGGTAGAAATACTTGAGGCAGCATCTCCAGTAACTTGCATCATCCATTTTTTGTCAGGTAATTGATTAATCGTTGTGGTTTCAATGCTATCGTTGCTTATTGTTTCTAGCTTCTTTCCATTATTACCCCAAACTAAAAAATTATAATTATTGAGTTGGCTGTTG
>CAYRBL010000505.1:0-2283 GCA_964422385.1 uncultured Bacteroides sp. | reverse complement strand
CATGCAATTCGAAAATTATTAAGTTAAACGTAAATCGGATTCACTTGTAATATTTGGGTTATATATACAAGCGCCAACGCTCAACGAACTTATTCTTACCTAAAATAAATATGTAAATTATTAAAGAAAAACCTAAGAAAAACTTATTTATTCTAGGATTTATTAAGAAGTTTAAATATATTGTTTTGCATAAAATCAGTATTCTTACTTTGTGTATTAGCAAAAGTAAATATGCAAGAATTGCAATTTTGAAGGGTAAAAGAATAATCATATATTTTTGTTTTTAAATTGTTCATAAAATAATTCGTTTGGTTAAAAAAAAGGAAAACACACTCTTAATTGCATAACTCGGCAAAAGGTTACCAGTAGATTTGAAAATATTTTGTTAAAAAATGTTACATACTTATTTATCTATAATTTATAAATGTTAAAAAATCTAAATTTACTCGATTTTCATGATTTAAGAAACACAAGATTTGATATAATTTTACATTATAAAATAAAAAAACAACCCCACTAAATAAATAATGAGGTTGTCTTAAATTCTTAAAATTACTATATCACAAAATCGTATTTTTTACCAACTTAAGGCACTTTAAGTACTCAAGGCACTTAAGGCACTTTTTTCTAAACTCCCGTTGGAATCAAACGTATAACTGCTACCAACCCAGCTTCGGTTAGGTTAAAAGGATAATTTTTGTTCAACATATCTACTGCTATTATTTTTGCCAACTGATCGCCCAAAGGTAATTTAGCTTTTGTTACTCCATTGACATCTGAAGTAAAACTGCCTCTTATTCCTAAATACTTAGTTACAACAAATTCTAGTGGTTCTTCCGTTAAGTCGTGAATAAAAGTTAAAGTTACTTCTGCTTTTGGTACAGCAGGTGCACGTTTGCTGTTTGTTCCTTCATGTGGCAATTCTACATCCTTCAAAAATTCAGCATACATATCTGCTTCAGTATCCATAAATACTTCCATACCCGGTTTCAACTGATTGTTTATAATTTCCGAATTTTCTATAATAGCATTTTTAATATTTTCAGTAACCACTGTTTTGCTTTTAATAGCAGCTTGCGATGCATCTGCTTCAGGTGTATATGCTACAACTGCATCCGAAATAGTAGCTATTGTTGCCACAGTAACACCTGTACCTGTCAAATCGGCAATATTTATAGTTAATGTAGCTACTACCATGTTTGCAATTTCAATAAGATTTTCAGGACGCATTTTAAGCATTTTTGCATAAGATATTTTTAGCTGTGTTGCTAGTTTGAATTTGCCCAAACTTTTAAATTTCCCTGTTGCTGGTCCTGCATTCTTTCTAATTGCTTTTGCAAGTGCAATTTTTAACACACTAGTTTCCTCAGCTATACCTGTGTCAACAGTCCCCTGTTTAGTGCCAAAAAGAGATATTTTAATCCTATTGGCTTCGATGATCCCAAATAGTGTAGCTATAAATACAATTACATCTATTTTTACTTTAAACTTTACATAAAAAGTATGCAACATGTCATATTGTTTCATGTGCAGATAATTCCTTTTATTCATTTTGATTGATATTTAATTATTAATTAATTTTATTTTAATACTTAAGCAAGCTATTCTTGTCCCTAAGCTTCGTAATTTACTTACTACTGCTTAACCACGACTCGAAAAAAGCGACTTCTCGTATTAATGTAAAGTTAATTAGAAATTAAATCTTTACGGAAAGTTGAACCCTTCTTTTGGAATGATTATTTCGGATGCAAATTTATAAAATAATGTCATATAAAAAAACTTTATTATCAATTAATTTAAACTTTATCACATTTAATTTACAATCAACTGACCTTTAACGGCAAATTGCACAAAATAAAATTCATAAATCACCAAATCTCAAAACTTGCTTGCCGTAGTGGATAAAAATAAAAAAAAGCCCCACCAACATAAATTGATGAGAGCTCTATTATTTTTAATTTTTTAATTGCCTTTAAGTCCTCTCTTCGGTCCCTGAGCTTGTCGAAGGGGAGAGGATTTAGGAGAGGTTTTATTCCTTCACAAACTTCTTAACCACATTCCCATTATCCGAATACAATTTTATTGTATAAATACCTTTGGCGAATGCTGAAATATCTATAGTAGTTTTTCCTGTATTAAGTTTGGATGAAAATACACTTTGTCCCATAAGATTTATAATATCATAATTAATAAGTGTACTGATACTACTTTCTATGGTAAGCTTATCTTTTGCAGGATTTGGATAAACAGATAACTTTGTATTATCCGACAACTCACTTATGC
>CAYRBL010000504.1:0-2287 GCA_964422385.1 uncultured Bacteroides sp. | reverse complement strand
ATGGATCGTTTACAGTATATCTTAACCCTGCTTCTACAGGTGGGCCATTTACAATTACATCAAATCCTTTAGTTGCACCAATGCCTGCAACAATATATCCAGGTGTTCCATTTGTTGTTCCAAATGTACCTTCAGGTTTCTATACTATTACAATTTCAGATCCAAGTGGAAATTGCGTTGCGACTTACCATATAGATGTAATGAATACAAAAAGTATTTGCTGTTTTGCTGAAATAGACACTTTGTTCCATAAAATAACTGCAAACATTACTTATAATTCAAATACAGTTTGGGATGGTAAATATTTTATTGCAGACAATGTAATTGTAACTGTATCGTCAGGAGCTACACTTGATATTACAACAATGGATGTAGTATTTGGCAAATGCGCCGGTATTGACTTTATAAATGGTGCACATTTACGTGCTAGCAATTCTGTATTCAGACCATGTGATATTAATGGTACATGGAGAGGTTTGAGATTTAATGGAAGCGGACAATATGATAACATTATTAATGAATCTACTTTTAAGAATGCTGAAGTAGCACTTTATTTCCAGAATCAATCTGATGGAGTTGTATCTAACAACCTATTCTCAAATTGTAATTATGGTGTAAGAGTTGATGACAATACCAATTTCAATCATCCTATTTCAGGTAATCAATTTGTAACTGAACAATTCTTCCCTATCTATGGTAGTTGCTATAGTTTTGTTAACAATAACAGTACTTATGGAATCTATTCTACTAATGTTAGATTTATGCAACAGGTATCTCAGAATGGTTTTGTAAATACAAAAGCTTCTTCTTTACCTAAAACTTATGGTATTTATCAAAGTAAAGGTGGCGGTTTGTTTTCAGCTAACACATTCACTGATCAAACCTATTCGATATTGTTGAGTTCAGCTGCTTATCCTTCAAATATTGAAAACAATAAAATAGAAGTAAACACATCAGCAGTTGCTCCACCATCGACTATTTATATTGATAATTCAACTACTACTGTTATTGAAATTAATAATAATGATATCTCAAACAACTTTAATAAGTACAATAGCAATTCAGCAATTTATGCTCGTTACTCTTCAAACTTAAGTATTATTAATAACAGATTAAGAGGTTTCAGTTATGGTATTATTGCAAGTAATGCTAAGAAATTCCAGATAAGTAATAATGAAATTACCGATCCTAATATTAATGGTATTTATTTTTATGGTACAGGAAAAGACAAGAATTATATTACCTGTAACATAATAAAGATGCGTAACTTTAACAGTACTCGCGGTATTTATACTATTGATCTTTCTACATTAAGTGAAGTAAGTAGTAATTGTATTACCGACTGCAATACTTCGATGGATATACGCTCGTTTAGTGTTACTACCTTGCCTAAGATCAGAAACAATTTCTTATACAATTACAACTTAGTTGGTATAAATTCTTTTGGATATGGTGGAAATATTGGTACACTTGTACCTGCCGATCCAGGTTTAAATACCTTATGGAGTAATTACAATTCGGCTATCGACATCAATAGTAATACTAATATTACAGTTGCCGATAACTTTGGAATGTTTAACATATCTTTCCCACAAGTGCAAATAGTAAGTAATCGTCCTTATCATTCAACTGCTTCTTGTGGATTGCAAATTTACAATATGCCTTCACAAGGTAATTTAAACATAAACTATACTTGTGATAATTTCACTAAATTGTTTACTACAATTGCTGGTGCAACACCTTCGTTTAGTTTACCAATTAATTATTCTGAGATTATAACAGGATCTTCTACTCAATTCGAAGACGTTAATATGATGCTTTCAAGTATTGATAATATGAGTATCTCAAAACTAGAAGAACTTCTTGGATTGACTAGCTTAAGTACTAATGATAAATCATTGTTGAAGTATAATTATTATTATAAGCATAATGATTATGTAAATGCAAGAATACAGTTGTCGAATTACACACCTACAGATGTGGATGCTGATGACTTCAAGTTTGTAAGTTTATTAAACTTGGATATTATTGAAAAAGGATGGATAAACATAACTCACAATGCTGACCTAAGATTGACCAATATTGAGAATAAAAAGAGTATTTATTCTAATCTTGCGATATCAATACTTAATAATAGTACTTCTTACAGAGATTATATTTTCGAAACTCCAATTATGCCAGATGTGGTAAAAACTGGAAATATTCAACACGTAAATGATAACGATAGTTATTTGAATATTTATCCAAATCCTGCTACTAAGAAAGTGTTTATAGAGTTTGTGAAAAG
>CAYRBL010000503.1:0-2289 GCA_964422385.1 uncultured Bacteroides sp. | reverse complement strand
AAGATGGAAGAAACAGCAAAGAAATATAAGATTATTTATGCAGACCCGCCCTGGTACTATTATAATAACATGACGGTAATGCCGGATTGTACCACGGTTAAAGGTATGCGAAGACCTAATACAGTACGTTGAAGTACTTGAAGAACAAATTGAGGAGTTAACAGATAAAAACGAAGACTTATTAAATAAACTTGAAGAATTATGACAAAACAAGAATTTATGGCAATGAGTTTGCCTTATAAATTAAAATGTCAAGTTTCTTTTCGTAAAGAAATTCTTGAGCTAGATTTGATAAAAACAGATTCAACATTTGGATTTAAAGGTTCTAGGTATTTCAAAGACTGTAAACCTATTCTCCGACAACTTTCCGACCTCACAAAACCGATTGAGCATGGTGGAGAAAAATTTGTACCTGAAATTAAATTAAAAGAGCTATTCGGTGGTAGGATTAGATTTGATGTTTATACATTTTATAATCAAGTTAAAGAAAGTGTCGTAAGAGATGCAGGAGCTTATCCCGTTTATTTTCCTTGTATAAATGGATGGCTAAAGCTTATCGAATGGCACTTCGACATCGCAGAATTAATCGAAAAAGGCGAAGCGATAGATGTAAATACTTTAGAAATAAATCCCTATAAATAAAACAACATGAAACAGACATTTGAAATCCCGAAAGGGTGTAGCAAGGTTACAATTGAGCAGGTAGGTAATACTATTGTAACGAGTTTTGAAGAAGAATTTAAGGAAGGGGATGTCTGCTATTCTGACACTATGATTTGGATTGAAAAAACAGATGGTACACACTATGCTCTTTTAGGTTCAGATGGCAATCTATGGAAAGAAGATGACCTATATTTTGCAGCTAATAAACGCCATGCCGCCGAATCCGAAGCCCAACAGTTATTCGATGCACTTGCAAAAAACAGCAAACAATGGAATGCAGAAAAACTTTGCATTGAGGATTTGAAAGTTGAGCCGAAAGTTGGGGATTTGGTGAAAATAACTTCTGGTAGATTTATTGCTTATTTCCAATGCAATAAGGATGGTGAATTTATATTTAAAAATGAGTTTTTAAATAACGTAGATGGCACTTTTAAAATAGCAGGTAGTAATAATAGTTTTGAGAATAAATTAATTTATGGAAATAATGAAAATTTTGAAATCCTCACCCCCGACCAATTCCAATCCGAAGTTAACGCTTTAGGTTTTCAGTACGATTTTGAAAATGATAACTATTCAGTTCTGAAGTGGAAGCCGAAAGATGGTGAAATTTGTTTTTCAACTGATTACTCAAAAGCCGATGGTTTTAAATGTACTAAGCAATGTTACGATGTTAATTCATATTGGATGAGCGCATGGTATAATCATGGTCGATTACACCAAACCGAATCCGAATGCCTTGCTAAAATCGAACAAATTAAAGCGATACTAAAATGAGAGAGATTTTATTTAGAGGAAAAAGAGTTGATAGCGGGGAATGGGCTGAAGGTGATTTATCTATTTCTTATACTAGATTTCCAGCAATATTAACAAGATTATCAGTAATATCAGTCATCCCAGAAACAGTTGGTCAATTCACAGGATTAACGGATAAAAATGGAGTTAAAATTTTTGAAGGTGATAAAATAATCTATTGGGTTGGAAATGAAATGGAAAGCGAAGAAAAAGAATCGGTTGTAACATGGATTAAAGATGCTGCAATGTGGTCTGATTTAACTTTAAACCATTGCATCAGTATGCAGGTAATCGGAAATATACACGAGAACTAATATAAAAACTGATATGGGACAATATAGACTATCATTTTACTTTAAAAAGCAGATCGGACTACTGGTAGAGTATGACAATCTTTCAAACCTTATCGAACTTAATCTACCCTTTGTTGAAATTATCATAGGATTAGACAGCTCGGCATATGGAATACGTTTCTTTAAAGACTAAATATGGAACAGAAAATGACACTAGCAGAAGTATTAGCTTTCATACAAGAAGAAGAAGCTAAGAAGAAACTGATCCTAGTAGAGGAACTAAAGACCGAGGAATCTTCCTACGAGGCAGGCTATAGAAAAGGCATTGAACTGAAATCTATTCAATTCGGAGGATGGTGTATGAAGAACCTAGTCAGGAAAGGTCAAGGATTTCTCTACAACTATGAGCTTACCAGTCATCCTGCTAAAGATCTAATAGAGTTCTATGATGATTTTATTCGAGAAACAGAATGATAAGATTGTTTCGTATAATATATATTCCGGTAAGAACTAAGAATCTTCCGGAATTTTTTTGTTAAGA
>CAYRBL010000502.1:0-2297 GCA_964422385.1 uncultured Bacteroides sp. | reverse complement strand
ACCTACGGTTCGGGGAACGCACCCACTGCCAAATGGTTTATCGATGCTTTGGAAGCTGCCATTAATAGAGGTATAATAATATATAATGTATCGCAATGCAAATCGGGTTCGGTAGAATTGGGAAAATACGAAACCAGTGTTGACCTAGGTAGGATAGGAGTAATTGGTGGGTATGATATTACCACAGAATCGGCAGTTGCAAAACTAATGTTTTTATTAGGATTAAATTTAGATACCGACGAAGTAAAAAGATTGCTTCAGGTATCCTTAAGAGGCGAGATGACTGTTTGATATTGGTGAAACTTTTGTTTATTGTCCGCCTAAAACACAAATCATAATTCATAATTAATAATTAATTCGTATCTTTGCAGCCCAAACGGAGAGATGGCCGAGTTGGTCGATGGCGCACGCCTGGAAAGTGTGTAAACGCCAAAAGCGTTTCATGGGTTCGAATCCCATTCTCTCCGCTTCTTTTCTAAAACTAATTCCTATTATTATTTAATTTAAGTATCCTTTTATTCTAATTCTATCAAAACATTTTGAGATAGCACCATTTCACCAACGTTTACATTTACCTTTACAACAGTGGCATCCTTTGCTGAAAGCACATGGTTTTCCATTTTCATTGCTTCTACAACTATTAGATTGTCGCCTTTCTTAACAGTGTCGCCTTCTTTAATGTTAATCTTAGTAACCTTGCCCGGCATCGGCGAATACAGACGGTTTTCGTCAGCTCCGGCATTACCACCACTTCCACTGAAGACATCTTCGGTGATAAGGATATCTTTTCGGATAGCCTGGAAGATATATCCATTGCAAGAGATAAAAGCATTACGACGGGTATCAGTTGAAACATAAGTTGTAAAAGGCTCATCGTTGATTGTGATGTCAAGTTTGCCTTCTTTATGATCTTTTACATGAACATTATACTTAGTATTGTTAATCTCAAACTCATAATCATTATCTTTTTTCCTGTTAAAGAAAACAAGAATATCTTTAGATTCAAAAGCTACATTAATCTTCATCAGATCGCGCCAATAACCAATGGTTGACCAGACATTATTATGCGAAATGGTATCTTTAATATCTAAACTATAGATAAGATATGAAATAAAAGGCGCATAATAAGGAACAACTTCCTTGCCCTTATTCATCATGGTAATCATGTCGTCCTTATACTCGTCGCAGAACTTAGTTGTAATATTATTTTTAATAAAAGCATCGTGTTGCAAGAGATTGATTAGATAAGTAACGTTGGTTTTAATGCCATGAACAATATACTCTTTTAGCGATTCAATAATCTTAATCCTCGCATTCTCCCTGTCGGCACCCCAAACAATAAGTTTACTAATCATAGGGTCGTAGAAACTCTCAATAGTAGTTGCTTTCTCAATACCGGTGTCAATACGGATACCTTCGCTGGAAGGCTCTTTATAATAAGTCATAGTGCCGGGAGAAGGCATGAAGTTATTGTCGGGATCTTCGGCATAAATGCGGCATTCAATGGCATGTCCGTTCTGTTTAACCTCTTCCTGAGTAAACGATAAAGGGTTGCCGGCAGCAATAAGAATCTGCTCTTTAACAATATCAATACCAGTTACCATTTCGGTGACAGGGTGCTCAACCTGAACCCTTGTATTCATCTCAAGGAAATAATAATTCATATCCTTATCAACCAAAAACTCAATAGTACCTGCATTATTATAGTTAATTGCCTTACCAATCTTCACAGCAGTCTCACCCATCTTATTCCTAACTTCATCTGTTAGGGTTGGAGAAGGAGACTCTTCAATAATCTTTTGATAACGGCGTTGAATGGAACATTCCCTCTCGTAAAGGTGCACCACATTGCCATGGTTATCGCCTATAATCTGAACTTCGATGTGTCGTGGGTCTTCAACAAACTTCTCAATATAAATAGAACCATCGCCAAAGTAGTTTTTAGCTTCGCGGCTGGTAGATTCGAGTGCTTCTTTTAAATCATTTTCATTATGAACGATCCTCATTCCTTTACCTCCACCGCCTGCAGCAGCTTTAATCAGAACAGGAAAAGCAATAGTTTTAACAGCTTTTAGCATGGTTTCAACATCACCTGTTACACCCTCGGTCATAGGCACATTTATATTCTTAGCAAAGGCACGGGCTTCAATCTTATTGCCCATAATCTTCATTGCATGAGTGGTTGGACCAATAAAAGTAATGCCGGCTTTATTACAAGCATCAACAAACAAAGGGTTTTCGGCAAGGAAACCATAGCCGGGATGAATGGCATCACATTTGGCCTTTACGGCAACATC
>CAYRBL010000501.1:0-2300 GCA_964422385.1 uncultured Bacteroides sp. | reverse complement strand
GGATTTATGTAAAAAGAATGACAGGTACCCAATTGCCTTGCACTGATAATATGAATGCGCAGTGTAGTTATATTATTTTTGAAGAAGGCAAAACTGTTGATAAGAATTTTAATGTTTCTAATCTTAAAGAAGACGGCTTTAGAATAAAAACAGTAAACAATGTGCTTTATTTTACCGCCAAAAGTGGGCAAGGACTCGTAAATGCTATATATACTTTTCTCGATAAATACCTAGGATGCCGCTATTATTCAAGTGATGCATTATATATTCCACACAAAAGCAACATCAAACTTCCTCAGATTAATGATAGTGAAAACCCTGCACTAAGTTTTCGAACAGTACATTATCATAATGCTTATGATAGAGAGTATGCTGCCTGGCATAAGTTAAATAACAGTACAGAACAAAGGATTTCGAACGAATGGGGGCTTTGGGTGCATACGATGTCAAGGTTGGTACCAGCTGCAAAATACTTTAATCAACATCCGGACTACTATGCTTTAAGAAATGGGAAAAGAGTTACAGATCAACTCTGTCTTTCGAATCCTGAAGTATTAAAAATTACTATTGAAAGTCTAAAATCGCTGATGAGAGATAATCCGAAAGCAAAATACTGGTCGGTAAGTCAGATGGACAATCAACAGTATTGCCAATGTAGAAAGTGTAGAGCAATTGATTCATTGGAGGGGTCGCATTCAGGGAGTATAATTCATTTTGTAAACAAGATTGCTTTGGCTTTTCCAAATAAAACGATTTCAACACTAGCATATAAATATAGTAGAAGTGCACCAAGGTTTGTGAGACCTGCAAAAAATGTAAATATTGTTCTCTGCACCGATGATGTTACGAGGAATAAACCAATAGAAACAGATATTTCACCAACAGGAATGTACCATGATTTGAAGAGTTGGAAAAAGATTTGTAATAATATTTTAATTTGGGATTATGTTACTAACTTTTCGCATTTATTAGCACCTTTCCCTAACTTTCATACTCTAAAACCTAACATTAATCTTTTTATAAATAACAATGCAAAGATGATTTTCGAACAAGGTCATTCGGGTGTTGGAGGAGAATTTAACGAGCTTAGATGCTATGTGCTTTCAAAACTACTTTGGGATCCGAATGATAATGTTGATAATATAATGAATGATTTCCTTACGGGATACTATGGTGCAGCAGTCTATTACATCAAACAATATATAGATGCAGCCACACAATCAATGATTGAATCGGATATTCCACTTTCAAATTACGATCATCCGGCTATACATAAAGAGGGTTATCTTTCGGCAGCGCAACTCACTAAGTATGTAGATTTGTTTAATAAAGCTTTAGAGAGTGTTTCAGGTGACACCTTATATACTAATAGAGTGGAACGCGCTTTTCAGCCAATTCGTTATGCTTTATTAGAGGTTAGTAAAGACCAAACTTTTACTAAAGACTGGATTTTTGCCAAAGATGCGACAGGAGTTTATAAGTTAAAGCCACAGTTTAACACGATACTTGATAAGTTTTATAAGTATGCAAAAAAATATGGATCAGAAACATTGCATGAAGAAAACTATAGTCCGTATGAATATTATAATGATATGAAAAGCTATTTTAATAATGCAATTGTACAACATTTGGCAGTAGGTAAAAGGGTAAGTTATGCAACACAATACTCAAATGCATATCAAGCAAACGGACAGAATAGCTTAACAGATGGCGTAAGAGGCACAGAAGACTATCAGATACTGTGGCAAGGTTGGCAAGGCGAGGATGTTGTAGCAACTATTGACATGGAATCCTCTTTGGATGTTAAACTTGTAGAAGTTAGCTGCCTAGATGATGAACTTAGTCGTATTTTAGGACCAGAAAGCATTACAGTAGAAGTTTCAGATGACGGCAGGAACTATACTAATGCTGGTTTTATTAAAAACTTGTTGGCTAGAACAAAAATAAACAAGCAAATTATTAAGCTAAGTGTAAATCTAAAACAACAAACCAAGGCAAGATTCATAAAAGTAACTATTAAAAACATAGGTAAACTACCTTCATGGAGAGGGATGAATGATGATACATGGTTGTTTGTAGACGAAATAGTAGTTAGATAAAATTATATATATTTAATAAATTAAATTGAGAAGTGCCCTACTTAAACTACTGTAATAATCAAATATATTTAGTAATTTTGCAGCATAAAGTTTAAATAAGGAATAAATATTTTCATAAAAAATAAAAAACGTACAACCTTTTTTCTTTTTTTTTGTCTTAATATGAAAAATTAATAAAACGAAACTGAATAAATTTAAATA
>CAYRBL010000500.1:0-2304 GCA_964422385.1 uncultured Bacteroides sp. | reverse complement strand
TCGAATCTCCCCATTATTGTTATTAATACCAATAATGTTGCAATACCCGACTCGCCGAAGATTCCGGCTCACATGGGGATTATTTATAATGGCCCTGGAGTAAGAAATAACATCACCGATCCTTTTAACAATTACAATAATAATATAGGTATTGAAATTAGAGGTTCCTCTTCTCAGGATTTTCCTCAAAAGCAATACAGCATCGAGACATTAGATGCAAACGGACTTGAATTGGACACCACTATTTTGGGTATGCCTGCCGAACATAGCTGGATATTATACGCTCCATACGACGACAAGTCCTGTATGAGAAATACGATGACCTATGAATTGGCCAGAAGAAGCGGGCATTATGCTGCACGCACCCAGTTTTGCGAATTGCTCCTTAATGGACAATACATGGGCTTGTTTGTTTGGATGGAAAAGATTAAAAGGGATGCAAATCGTGTGGATATTTCTAAATTAGAACCTGCCGATTCGGTTGGGGACAACCTTACAGGTGGCTATATTTTTAAAATAGATAAATCAACAGGCAGCGGTGGCAATGATGGCTGGAATTCTAATTACAAGACCGCCTCTAATGCAACCATACGTTTCCTTTATGATTATCCGGATAGCACTACTTTAATTCCACAACAAATGAATTATATTAAGGCTTACGTCGATTCTTTCGAAACAGCCCTTAAAGCTCCTAACTTTGCCGATCCTGTTAATGGATACAGGAAATATATGAATGTAAATTCCTTTATAGATTATTTCTTCACCAATGAGATGAGCAACAATGTGGATGGTTATAGATTGAGCACCTTTTTATACAAAAATAAAAATAGTAATGGTGGCAAGATTAACATTGGACCAGTTTGGGATTACAATATTGCTTACGGAAATGCCAATTATAACAATGGGGTCTCCACTTCTATCTGGTGTTATTCCTCCGTGCAGTCCTATACTGGCGCTGTGCCTTTTTGGTGGGCCAAGTTGATTACCGATACCGTCTTCAAATCGAGTTTGAAGTGCAGATGGACAGAGTTGCGTCAGTCTACTTTTAGCAATGCTTCCATTTTTGGTTATATTGACTCCACCGCAACTTACATAAACGAAGCACAGCAGCGACATTTCCAGAAATGGCCTATTTTGGGCGTCTATGTTTGGCCCAATCCTTCGCCTTATCCTACAACTTATCAGGGGGAGGTGACTGCACTCAAGACCTGGATTCAAAACAGAATGACTTGGCTGGACGCGAACATGCCTGGTACTTATAGCTTGCCCGTTGTTAATTTAGGGAACGACACTACGGTTTGCCCGGGCCAGTTTACATTAAATGCAGCCAATACCGGTTGTACTTTCTTGTGGAATACAGGTGACACGGCTCAGAGGATTGTTGCCAACAATCCAGGTTTATATGCTGTGACTGTTAGTAAAAATTATGGATGCAAGAAAACTGATAGCATTTTTATCACACTTAAACCTGTTCCAAATGTAAATGCAGGCAACGATACCAGCATTTGTCAAGGAAGCAATATTACTTTGAAAGCAACGGGAGGCGTGTCTTATGTTTGGAACAATAATGTGTTGCAGAATGTCTCTTTTATTCCAATAGCACCCCTTTATTATACAGTAACTGCCACAGGTGCGAATGGGTGTACCGCCAAAGATTCGGTGAAAGTGGATCTGATTCCTTTGCCTGCCAAGCCTACTATTTCGGTTGTCTGGGGGAATATCGACACGCTTATTTCAAGTGCTGCCAACGGCAATCAATGGTATAACAACAATGCTATTTTGATGGGAGAAAATGCTCAAAAACTATTGGTGTCTTCTTTTATAAATGGGAATTACACAGTAGTTGTTACAGAGAATGGTTGCAACTCCGAGCCTTCTGATATTTTAAAAATAAATGTAGGAATTAACAATATAAACAAGGAGAATTTTAGCGTATATCCGAATCCATTCACAGATAACATCACTATTAAATGTGCGATTCAAGCCAATGATAATTTAAAGGTGATGCTTTACGATGTTATGGGGAGAGAACTGAAAATACCTTCCAAAAGCAGTGAGGATAGGGGAGTGTTTACACTTACGTTCGACACTTCTTTGCTTAATACAGGTGTTTATTTTGTTAATATTAATACCGGAAACAATACCTTTACCACTAAACTTATTAAATAAATTAAGTGGAAGTAGGCTTTTAGCGTTTTAGTCCATTAGGCTTTTAGGAATTCTTTCTTAGCTAATATCCTAAAAGTCTGAACCCCTAAAAGCCTATTCCCGATTTATAATTTAGATTTTTTACCTAATAGCCTA
>CAYRBL010000499.1:0-2310 GCA_964422385.1 uncultured Bacteroides sp. | reverse complement strand
ATAATGATATGGCTGATGCTAAAGCTGCTTTGGAATCAATTGCGCGTAGTTTTGGATATATTTATGGAAGAGAGAAACATATTAGGGTTAATACAATTTCACAATCTCCTACGCTTACAACTGCAGGTAGTGGTGTAAAAGGCATTAATGGTTTGATGGATTTCACCGAAAGGATGTCGCCATTAGGCAATGCTACTGCTGAGGAATGTGCTAATTATTGCATTACTCTTTTCTCTGATCTTACCCGTAAAGTTACGATGCAGAATTTATATCACGATGGTGGTTTCTCAAGTATGGGGATGAGTGAGCGTGCAATGCATCAATACAACAAGAGTTTTGATGAGTGTGATTGCGATAAAATGGAATAATAATATTAATAAATGTTGTAATTTTGTTGTTTTAAAAGGAAATTAAATAAGAATATTGAACTCTATCATTAATTTGGTAGAGTTTTTTTTATTTTATAAAGTAAAGATTATTAATAAAGTATTAGAAGAATTAGTACAAAAAAAAAGAGAGTTTGAATTTTCAAACTCTCTTTTGCGGTCCGGACGGGACTCGAACCCGCGACCCCGTGCGTGACAGGCACGTATTCTAACCAACTGAACTACCGAACCGAATTTTTAATGTTTATCTGTCTCTCAAATGCTGTGCAAAAGTAATACTTTTTTTGATATCTGCAAAATAAAAATGAAAATAAATGATATTTTTTATTTATTCCTTTATTTACTCGTTTATATAACTAAAATAAGTGCTTTCGGGCTTTATATGAGTCTTTGGTATTGCAGTTTTTATGAATATATAAATCAAAAAAACATAGATGTAAAGGATGCCTGAATAGTTTGATTGCAATCTAATTTTATAACTTATATTTATTCGAAACCTATACAAATCGACTTTCTCTACAATAACATTAATGTTTTTATATAAGTTATGGGAAATCTATGAAGGTTTTTAGACAGTTTTTACTATTCTGAAAATATTATTTTGAGAAAAAGCATTTGTATTAATATTTTTAGTACTTTTGATTCATTATTTTTTTATAAAAATTACCATGAGAAAAATCTTTATTATTATCCTTTTATTTGTATGTTTTGCAACCAAAGCACAGGATAAAGAGAATGCCGAATCTAAGAATGTTTATAGCTTCGAACTTTCTACAGGCATTAACAATCTGATGTATCTGAGTTATTATAAGGATGAGAATGCTACTATTGCTAATCGAAAATATTATACCTTAAACAATGGAATCAATCTGAATTATTTTAATGCAAAAGTCCTTTATAACTTTGATGAAAAGTGGGATTTCTCTTTAGGATATTCTATGCAAAAGGTAAAAAGTGATGCTGACAATTCTCATAACTTCTCTCTTCTTAAGTTTGGGCTCGATTATTATCCTTTTATTTATACCAATAATAAAATAGGTTTTTCGTTTAATGTGGGTGTGCAATCTATTAATAACGAACCTTCGTTTGGCTTTGGGGCTTATTGGTTACACAAATTATCTCCTAAATTCGATTTAGTTATCAATCCTGTTTTGGATTTTAATTATTGGAAAAAAGAGTATATAAATACTAATATTGGAAGTACAGGTTTCGATAGAAATTTAAATTCATCAATACTTTCGCTTAATGTAGGCATCCGTTTTAATCCTCTTAAAAAAGCAAATACAAACGACGAATATTATGAAGAAACTGAAAATACAAACAAGTATTATCAGCAAAAAGATAATAGTATAGGTTTTAGTTTTGGTATGAATTTTCTTGCGCTCCGAAAAGAAAGATTTTTTAATGATTTGGATGCTCCATTGTATCGAAACGCCTTTTATTACCGCAATGCCTTGTACCCATCCCTGGATTTGGTGTATAAAACCAAAGAAAATTACATCCATTCATTGGCCTTTGCTTTTCGTTCTTACGACGATTCCGAAGTAGGTGTTTTTGGCGAATATTCTATGATGAATACTATTAAAGATTATATGTTTTCGTATGAATTTGCAGTACCGATGAGCACAAAAGCATTTAAAAATACGGAGTCGAATCCTATGGTTCCATACATTGGTTTAAAACTTTTGTACGATCATAAGACGTGTTCGATAACAGATAATGAATTCAGTCCGATACTTTCCAGTAATTATAATCTGGATATAAATAGTACTTCCGATTTGTTTTTGTTGCAGGTATCGCCAAGCATCAAAAAGCTATTTAATCATTTTTATTTAGATTTAGGTTTGAATATAAATATTGCAGGATATGCCAGTGGAAATTATAAATATTATCAAATAGTAAAAAATGGCGGGCTTATTTTGCC
>CAYRBL010000498.1:0-2341 GCA_964422385.1 uncultured Bacteroides sp. | reverse complement strand
ATTTATATTTTTTTATTCTCATATAATGGAAATGTTTGATTACTTTTACAGAATTAAAAAAAAGTCATTATGACAAAAATAATAGATGAAAAAAATTTAACAATTGATTCAACCCGAAACACTCAAGTATTCTATATTAAATCGACATTTGATAAAATAGAAAAAACAAATTTATTAAATCATATTATGAGAAGTGCCAGATTTAATACTAAGAATAGTAATAAATACAGATATCATATTTGTATTAATGGTAATTATATTAGGAATACGTTTGAGGTTGATTTTGGATATATAGGCACTATAAAGTCAATTACGGTTAGCGAAATGAATAAGAAAGGTGATAGTAAAACATTACATAAATTTGGGACTTTGGAACAGGCCAATAATGAATTATTAAAATATATTTATACAAATGAATATTTAAAAAACACTAGCGAAAAAAGCTATTATTATAATACTTTAGAAGAAGCAGAAAATAAAATAGAAGTATATTTTGCTAAAAAGTATAATATAAGTCTAGAAGTATCGAAAAGTATTTTAAGAAAACAAAGAATACTTTCAGAAATCAGATCAGAAGGCGAAATTAATAAAGTGAAAATCATGAGGCAAAGAATAAATAGAAATGTGCATTCCTCAGATTTATTTGTAAATAAAGAATAAATTAAAAATAATAACTAGAAAATGTAACAACAGTGATAACATTTTAAAAGAGAAGGATGTTACTTAAAAAATAAGAACTGAATGCAATTAATCAAAATTATAAAAAAATGACAAAAAATAAAGATTATATTATGAAAAATACAAATTTAGACATTGAAAAACAAATGGAATTATTAACAAATGAAGAGTTTTCGGATTTTGAAAATATTGATATAAATGAAAATTCAAGAGAAATAGTAGGTCTTAAAATTATTGATTTTATCGAGGAGCATAGATTTGAAACTTCAAACGGATTGCGAACGATTCTTAAGATTGCTGCAAAAGATGTAGTTTATATATCAAAATTAAATAAATCGGAATTATATAAATATGAAATCTCCCAAAGAGAAACTTTGTTGGAATTAGATCGACTGTTGAAAAAATATGGATATAATACGGATTACTACTATCATGGTCTTATACCTTTTACGCAGATTGCTTCAAAACCAGAAAACGAATAAACTGCTTTTCATGTTGAATTTTTATTTAAGAACAACTAGCCAATGCTAACAATAATGTTTATTCAGCTCTAATTGACAAATATTTTATACTTTAAAAAATAAGTAGTATGAAAGAGAATATAAAAATTAATGGTAATAAATTAATAGATAATTATAAAAATGGAGCTGAGAAATTATATGTTTTATGCGATAATATCAATAAAAAAGCTATGAAATGGTATGCTCTTAATATTGAGTTTTCAGAAGAAGAAGTCGAACTTATAACAGAAGTTCAAGGCATAATGGAGGAAACCAATACAATAATCAAGAGTGTGAATGAGAAAAGGGATTTGTATGATTATATTAATAGAGGTTATGCTATTTTTATGTATGATTGCATACAGTGTGATGGTAAACTTAAGATGGATAGCTTTGGTTATTTTGAACAGGGATATAAATTTAATGTCTATAAATGTGTGAAATGTGGAGTGAAATTTGAAGATAGATATCCAAATACTTATGAAGAATGTGTTCTTTTTTTTAATGGTTTCCATCAGAAATATATTGATAAAATTAATTCACCTAATATATCAGAAGAAGATAGAGATTATGTTAAAATAGAGATAAGAGCTATGCAGATAGTACGAAGAAAAGTTTTAAATTTGTTAGTAAAAATGGACAAAGATAGTGAGCCAATTATTGAAGAAATAAAATTTATTATTAGAAAAAATGGTGAATTATACTCGAAGGTTATTAAATATAAACATCATTTCGATAAGAATTAAAAATTAAGAATTAAAGGCAATACTATATTACATATTTATAGAAAAAACAATAATAAACGGATAACATTTGTACCTTTAGGTACATAATATTATATCCCTAAAGGGATTTTAAAAATCATGGTGTAATGCTTTTCTACCGATATATCATCCCTATTGGATGGGAAACAACTATAGACCTCTTTCCAACACACTCCAAAGGAGAGGGGGTAAGATAATAACTTGATTCATTTTCTATAAATATATCACCATTTTGTGGTGTGGTAAGTAATATTGGATTATTTGTTAAGTTTAGTATTTATTCTAAAAATTGTCTCATATGATGTTTAAATATTTGTATACTTTAACTGATAAATAGGTGTCTAAAACAAAATTATTTGGATGAAAAACAAAATGAAAGCAGTCAAAAACAAAATGAAA
>CAYRBL010000497.1:0-2345 GCA_964422385.1 uncultured Bacteroides sp. | reverse complement strand
GATGGACTAAATGATGCCGGAGCATTTATGCAGAGCAACGTAGCTGTGTCGGTTGCCGACGATATCTACCACTTCTCCCCTGCAAGCGACATCATCATTGAGGCATCAAAGTTCCATACCATAAATAAAGTTATCAAGTTTGCAAAACAATCCCTTACCGTTGTTAAAATAAGTTTTATCATTTCGTTTCTATACAATATCTTTGGTTTAATCTATGCTATATCTGGCACAATGTCGCCGGTAGTAGCTGCTATATTGATGCCCGTTAGCTCGGTATCTATTGTTGCCATAGCAATATTTGGTACAAAGATGGCAGCAAATAGAACACTAAATCAATTAAGAATTAATAATTAAGAATTAATAATACTTCTTGCTTTAAGTATGCAGTCTTTGCGAGGAGGAACGGCGAAGCTATCTAATAAAATTAGAGACGTTATTAAACAATTGATTGCGGTTCTTTCTTTTTTACTAAACCTAACAGGTTTCCAAAACCTGTTAGGTTTTCTACCTAATAGCCTTTTTTCAAAAACAAAGTTAAGTGCTGCTACTTAAGCCACTCTGATTACAAAATAGCCTGTCCATTCGCTTTTGTTGCCATCTAAATCAACGGCTTGCGACCTGAACATTAACAAAGCTCCTCTTTCGAATCCTTTTAGTATCTCGCCCGTTGCTTTACCGATATTGTCGTGTCTTATCACTATTTTAGATTCTGCATACGAGCACTCTATGATATAATATCTGGGCCTTTCGGTTTTCTTTACAATCACTAACAATTCACCTGGAATGTTCGTATTTCTAACTTCAATTGGAGGTTTTACAAAGCGTTTTTTAGGATTCCAAAAAAGATACCCCAAGTCCAAAATCATCGAGGGATCGTTTAATTCATTGGCCCTCTTCTCGTAATATTCTCCGTTGTAGTAATACATTAGCGCCAGTTCCTTCAAATAAGCAAGTAACTTCATAGTATCACCCGACTTTCGCCTATGACTATTCCCAAAAAGGAGTGCAGCTTTTTCTACTATTATTAAAATGGCTACCCTTACAAAAGGTACATTCGGAATCTTTGCAAGATGCTCTGTTTGAAGATTAGCTACACCTTCAGATTTCAAAATAATGTCGGATTCATTCTCCGAACCTATTGTTTTTATTACTTTAATTTTTTTACTCATTGTTTTTAGTTTTAGGTTTATTTTTTTTATGTTTTTTGTTATAATAAGAATTTTCTTTTGGTATAAAATGCTTTTAAACTAAAAGAAAAGAAAAATAAGAATACATCATCTTAGTATTTCTATTCATAATAAAATTATAATTATAATATGTATTAGATTTACGATAGCAATAGGTATAGCTAAGCAAGCTTATTTTAGTATAAAATAACATATTATTCTCTGTAACCACCTCAGCAGTAGTATTGTCATTCCCCTTTAATCGACAGGCGCTACAGACCAATCGGCAGTGGCTATCGGTTGAATGGCTATTAGAGTCATTAAACCTACTCGGGGAGTAGGAAGACCTACTCGGGTAATCATTAAACTGTCTACGGTAGTCAGTCTTCCGACAACGATTGTCCTTCAACTGGCAGAGGCTCTCCTTCGACCGTGTATCAGAGTTGGAAGACTTACTGTCATAGCTCATCAACCGACGTCCACTGCCGACTGGTCTAGGATACTGAATCTTCATATATCGATTTGGCACTATTAAGTTAGCAATTTTATCCTCTTTATTATAAAAAAAGAAGACACTAAAGGACACTCGATATGCATAAGAAGAATTTCTACTCATAATTTGATTGCTCTAATGGGAGACTAATGTTAACTGCTAAGTTAAAAAAGGATGCTTTCTATTTCTTTTGCTACGGTTGAATTGCTTCTCTTATATCCGCAATTGCTACCTTTTTATTGAAAAGCTGTATGCTTTGGAATAAGATTTACAAAAGTACTGTTTATTATAATAACAATTACTATTATATTAAAAAAAACAATCATTATTTTTAAAATAAAAAAAATAGAGGATAATATTTATACCAGAATGGTTTTTATAGTTAGAATAATTTATTAAATAATCAACTTCGTCTTTGAGAGTGATGCAGGTCTTATATCATCAAATCGCCAAATCACTATATCATCAAATCACAAAATCTCTGTCTCAGGCTCTTTCCAATCACCATTATGTTTGATAAGATTTATGAGAGCATCCACAGCCAAAGCTTCATCGATGTTTTTCTCAATAACTTCTTTGCCTTTATAAAGCGTAATCTTACCATTGCCAGCGCCAACATAGCCATAATGAGCATCTGCCATCTCGCCAGGACCATTAACAATGCAACCCATCACCGCAATCTTCAA
>CAYRBL010000496.1:0-2360 GCA_964422385.1 uncultured Bacteroides sp. | reverse complement strand
TTACAGTATACAATTCTTGCTTCTTAAATGGCTTTAAAACGTACCCATTTGGTTCGGTTTTTAGAGCTCTTTCGAGGGTAACATTATCGGAGGAACTAGTCAAATAGATGACAGGGATATGTAAAAGCGTGCGAATGCGCTTAGTAGCTTCAATTCCGTCGATTTTTCCCGGAAGATTAATGTCCATCATCACGAAATCTGGAGAAAGTTTTTGAGCAAAATCTAAAGATTCTTCAGCAGTTTTAGCGACGGCAACAACATTATATCCGAGTTGTAATAAAGTCTGCTTTAATATATTGGCAGATATAAAATCGTCTTCTGTGATCAAAACATTTAGCGACATAAAAATTTATTTTTCGTATTATTAATAATTATCAAATTTAATACTTATTTTTGGTAAAAAAATAGGAAACTAAAAAAAAATAATATCATGGCGTTAAAAATTTTAGTAATAGAAGATAATCAGCAGGTTCGAGACAACATTATGGAGATACTCGAGAACGAAGGTTTCGAAATGCATCAAGCCGAGAACGGAATTATTGGAATTGAAATCTCAAAAAAGATACAACCCGACCTTATTTTGTGCGATATTATGATGCCAGATATGGATGGCTATGGCGTTTTGATTCATCTTAGGAAAAATGTGCTTACTTCAACCATTCCTTTTATATTTTTAACAGCTAAAGATACGCGCGAAGATCTTCGTAAAGGGATGCAATTAGGTGCTGATGATTATATTTCGAAGCCATTTACGATCGACGAACTATTGAATGCTGTTAACATTCGCATCAATCGTATTAAAGAATTTAAGAAGAAAAGTGAAGAAAAGCTGAACGAACTTACCGAAAACCTGGGAGTGCCTATCGCAAAAGAAATCAACGAGCCATTGAAGGCTATTATTGGGTTTTCGGGCATGGTGATTACCGAATATAATCAGATGGAGAAGTCTGAACTGGTAGAGTTCGTTTCTTTGATTTATAATGCGGGGATGAAGCTAAATAAGATCGTTTTGAAAACGATGCTTTATTATCGTTTGGAGGCTTTATCGGTGCAGCAAGAAGATATGAACGATTTGAAACATCAAAAAATTAGCAATGCTAAAAAGGTTACCGAAAATATTTGTAAAGAAGTGGCTCAGACTGCTGGTAGAGGCGAGGATTTGATGTTGATGCTCGAGGAATGTGACCTTAAAATCCCTGAACATTTCTTTAAAGAACTTTTAAAAGAATTATTGGAGAATGCTTTTAATTTCTCACCAAAAAACACTTTGATTAAAGTAATATCAGGTGTTGAAAAACATAAAATAGTTATCTCAATTATAGATGAAGGTATCGGTATGAGCGATGCACAAATAGCTAACATCGGTGCTTTTATGCAATTTAATAAGGATATTCACAACCAAGAAGGCATTGGCTTGGGGATTACTATTTCGAAACGAATTTTGAGATTGTTTGATGGAAGTTTCAGCATTAATAGCAAGCAGGGGATGGGTACTATAGTTCAAATTGTGTTGAATCTGGCTTAGGCTATTATTAATAAATATATTTAAGGCTCTCTATTTTTAGGGAGCCTTTTTTTTTATTAAAAAGAGAAAAGGACATTTGTTTATACCCAAATCTAAGATGATTTTGCATTTGACACTTTTGACGTGTCCACTTTGAGTAATTTGTTAGCATCCTAAGTTTCGACACTAGCAACCGACACTATCCTCAAGTAGTTAGAAAATGGATGTCAAAATCTTAAAAAAAGATATTTACTCAAACTTTGTGTGGATGTAAGAAATTTAATTCTTCTGCTCCTTGTGTTTTTTCTTTTATTTAAAATTAATTTATATAAAAGAAAAAACAATAACATTATTATAAAAGAAACAAAAATAAACATCCATAAAAATATTAAAAAAGAAATAAGCAAAAGACACAAAAAATAAAAAGAAAATAATACTTCAAACACAGATTTTATTGTAACTTTGCAGCGCTTTTCGGGAACACATAAAATAAATAATTCGATGAAGAATACATTTAATTTATCACCTGTTGAACAAGTTTTGTTTAATAATTCGGGTATAAAAGAAACCACCACTAACTTACCTTATATTATTGCAAGCAATTTCCCGCAATTGGGGATGTATACTGCTTTGCGATTTATTGAATGGGCTGTAGAAAACCCTGAGGGTGTGATTAGTTTGCCTACCGGAAAAACGCCGGAACATTTTATAAAATGGACGCAACATATAATTGCAAACTGGAATACTACCCAGATTGCCGAGCTTAGGGAGTACTATAATTTAAAGTATAAACCGGTGCTTAGTGGGTTGCAATTTGTACAGATAGATGAATTTTATCCAATTTCGTCAAAGCAAC
>CAYRBL010000495.1:0-2383 GCA_964422385.1 uncultured Bacteroides sp. | reverse complement strand
TGTCGCAATTTCGTGAAGTTTATAAGGATTTGGGAATTTCATTCAGTATGTTTTTAATTATGATTTTACTCTTTCAGCATACTCATTACTTCTGGTATCCACTTTTATAAGTTCACCTTGATTAATGAATAAAGGTACTCTAATCGTTGCACCAGTTTCTACTATAGCTTCTTTCCAAGCATTTGTTGCAGTATTTCCTTTTTCACCAGGTTCAGTGTAAGTAATTGTCATCTCAACAAAAGCAGGTAATTCGCATTGTAATGGAGTTTCAGTATCCGCATGTATAATTATTTCTACATTTTGTCCTTCTTTCAAAAGTTGAGGTGCATTAATAATGTCTTCTTCTATTGAAATCTGTTCAAAAGTTTCGCCATGCATAAAATTATAACCATTATCATCTTTATATAAAAACTGATAAGGACGTCTTTCAACGCGGGCAATATCAATTTTAACACCAGCTGTAAAAGTATTAGGAATAACCTTGCCAGTTTTTAGGTTTTTTAATTTAGTTCTAACGAAAGCTGGACCTTTTCCTGGTTTCACATGTTGAAACTCGAAGATAGAATATAAGTCACCATTGAATTCTAAACAAAGTCCATTTTTAAAATCTGCTGTTGTAGCCATACTATAATTTATATTATTTAATTATGTTGCAAAATTACATAAAAAATTGAATTTTGAAATTTTAGTTTTTATTTTATTGAATAGAATAAAAGAAACTAAAGTTTAAAATCGATTATAAAAATATTTTTATACTTTTGAATTATATCTTAAATTTTTAAAAGTCATAAAATAAAAAAAGAGACTTTCGTTTTGGAAAGTCTCTTTCTTTATACAATATTTTTATTACTTAAAATTGAATCAAACCTTTTTTTTCTGCATCTTTTAAGCAAGCAGAGATACCTTTTTTATTAATATGTCTGATACCTTTTGCAGAAACTTTTAAAGTTACCCAACAATCTTCTTCAGGAATAAAGAACTTCTTGGTTTGAAGATTAGGATAAAATTTCCTTCTGGTTTTTATGTTTGAATGAGAAACTTTGTTCCCTGTAATCATTTTCTTTCCTGTAATATCACAAATCCTTGACATATTATAAATATTAAAATGTTATGTTTTTAATTGGAGTGCAAAATTAATAATAATTTTTATATTGGCAAATGTTTTTATCATTTATTTTTAATTAATATTAATTGCAAATTCATAAGTACTCCCAATGGAAGTATTAAACTCCCAAACTGCCTGATTTAATAGATCATTTTTTAATTTTATTCCTTTACAAATAATGTTATTTGTGTTGAAAGGATTCTCTATTTTTATCCTTCCTCCCTTTTCTGATTTTATTTCTAACTTAATTATTCTCCCATTTTTCTTCTCAACACTTATTAAAAATGCTCCCATTGCTCTTAAGTTTTCATAGGAAACATTCACCCATTTATGTGGTACAGCAGGTAAAATTCTTATAATTCCATCCTCACTTTGTAACAACATTTGCTGCAAAGCATCTGCGAATGCAAAATTACCTTCTAAAGTAAAAGGTTTGTAATGCATGTTTGAATAACCTTTGTTCTTTTGATCGCCATTGACATGAAAGCTATTTGACAAACAAAATGCTTCAGCAAAAAATGATAAAGCCTCTGCTGCTTTGTCGGCTTGTTTGGCTCTGGCTAATAACGCAGCATACCATGACCATGAATATCCACACCATTCATCAGGTCCAAGTTTCTTTAAATGTTCAAGAGAAGTTGCAATAATTAGACTGTCATTTGCATTGTGAATATCCAAAAGACACATTGGATAAATTGCCATCAGGTTAGAGAAATGCCTATGCGAAACATTCATTGGAGCATTAGGTGCTATTAATAAATTGTTATGCTCAATTGCAAAATCCGGTAACTGTTTTAGGATGCTTTCCCATTTAAGTTTCTCTTCATTATTTTCTAATTCATTGGCAAGCTCAGCTGCCGATTTGAATAGAAATTTCATTAAAGCCAAATCAAAATTAGTTGTTGACCGATACCAAGCTTTGATACTATTATCATTGATTTCGGGCGACGAACTTATGGGCAATTGTTTCTTACCATTGGCATCTGTAATAAGAATATTGTCTAAAAATGTAGCAACATCTTTGATGAAAGGGTAGCATTGTGTTTTTAAAAATATTTTATCATTGGTATATTTATACGTTAAATAATAATGATGCGCTAACCATGCCGAAACTGTTGGCGACATAGAATATTGTATCCAACCACCCATTGGCTGACCACTTAATGTAGATACTCCCGCAAAATTTAATCCTTCGGATTTAAAATAATGTTTGGTGTATTCTTTGGCTGTAGGTATGCATTTATTAATCCAATCTGTATACGAAAGGGCTTCGGTGAT
>CAYRBL010000494.1:0-2388 GCA_964422385.1 uncultured Bacteroides sp. | reverse complement strand
TATCCTATCCTACACAAAATACTTTTAAACATCAGTTTTTCGATAAATGGTATTTACATTATAACGCAGAGCAGTTTATTGATAATTATTATGGCTTTTCTATCCAACAATTAGAAACAACAGGAGACTATTCGCAGCCAAATAACTATACTTTTTCTATTTTGGGAGGAAGTTATAAATGGAATACTTATTTATATGATGATTTTAAGATGAACGATATGTTTTTTCCTGGAAAAGCATTGCACAAACCATATTTAATGAATATGGATATGGATTTTGACCTTGAAAAAGCATCTTTAAATTTTATCCCAGCAAATGACACAAAAAATTCAGCTTACATTCAATGGAATAATGGATCTTTAGGTGAAAGATTATTTGATTCTGACGATATAATTAATTGGATGGCTGGACATGTTTCGCCTTATCAAAGGTTACTTTATCCAATATCCGACCGAAGAAGAGTTAAAAATAATGGCCTTATTTATGTTCATAATCTATTTAAAACTGATAAAGGTGACTTTTATCAGAATGTATATTTAAATGTTGGCCAACGTATGCTTACAAACTTATCATATAAAGGAATTGTTGATTATTATCCCGAAAATTATCTCCAATTTAATATAAGTGGAAACTTTCCTGTAATTTTCAAAAAATTATTTGATCAAAATTCTTACATCGTTTCATATAATGAAAGAGATGAAATGTATGGAGAGTATTACTACTCATTGAATGAAACAGCTAAATTAAAAGAATTAAATATCTCTTTATTTGGCAAAAAAAATAATAGTTATACTAGCGGTATAAATATTTCTTATAAAAATATACAACATAATGTGCCAAACTTCTCAAGAAATGTAATAGATCAGGATGGCCAGGGATTTGAACCTTGGTACGTAGATGGCAATGAAATGGAGATGGCATTCAATCATAAACAAAAAATAAAATTAGATAATCATTTCTCTTTTGATCTTAATCTTTACGATGGTTTGATGTTTTTTGACCCTACTCAGCAATCTTCTTTTAATACAATGTATTCTGCTACTAATGATTCCAATTTTCAATCTTTGTATTACACGCAATGGAATAGCAAACCTTTTTTAAGTGCTTTGCTAGATAATTCTGCAGCTTTTTCATACTATAATGTTTCGAAAAATAAAAAAATTGATTACAAATTAAGTTTAGGATTAGCTTTTGATGGTTTTTTAATAAATGGTAAATCTTTTCTTAAACCTAATTATGAAATTGCATTTGAATCGAATATTCAACTATATTCATGGGCTAAAATATCTATATCTGCCGGAAAAAAACAAATTCCTTTTGATGCAGATTATATCCGATTTTTTTCGAACGATTACATGACAGGCCAAACTTATTCGTGGCATGATTTGAATAATGACAAACAATTTCAAGCAAACGAAAAAGGAATTTTATTTACAACTACTGGTGGACAGTACAATCATTTAACAAGAGGATTAAAGCAACCTAAAGAATATTATATAGACATACCTTTAGAAATAAAATTAGGCAAAAAAAATGTAATAACTATAAGTTCTCAATATCGTTCCTTTGTTGATTTATGGCTGATGGAATACACAAAACCAGCTACTCAGGTTGGATATTATCAACAAACAGATGTAAATATTTATCAACTTTGGTATCCACCTAACTATAAACCGATTTTTTTCCTTAATAATGGGCAGGTCGACTACAAAGCTATAAATGATTACCATAAATATATGGTGCAAGCAGGTGGAATCTCTTGGCTTACCAGAAATCCTTTCTATGTTGGATTTACTTTAGATTATCAATTTAAAGGTGAGAAACTATTTATAGATGCTTCATTTACTACTTTTAAAGATGTTGGTTTTGGTTCGATAGGAAACGGTCCATTGGAAAATAATTTAAGTGTGTTGTCCGAATCACTTGCCAATCCAAATTCATACATAAATAGAGTTGGAAGGCTTGATGCTGATAGATCTTACATTGGTAGGTTGCTTATTTCTTATGCTGTAAATAAAAATTTAACTTTTGCTATACAAGGGAAATATAAAGATGGACAACCTATGAGTATTTTCAATACAAGTATATCTAAAACGGTTTCAGGTTCAGATTATACAAATCAAGTAGCCGTTTGGAATTCAAATTATAAAGCTGATAATCTTTTTTCAGGAATATCTGGCAATCGTGCAGACTGTTTCTTTAATATCGAATTAAGAACTAAGTACACCTTACATTTTTCCAAAAAAACGCTGGATTTAAATCTTACTGTTTATAATATTTTAGATTTAGGGTTCCAATCTTCCGAACTTTTATTTCCACCTTTTATTCTGAACGGAAATCGCTATGCCGACGATATTCAGATTCCTCGTGGTTTTATGTTGTCTGCTG
>CAYRBL010000493.1:0-2393 GCA_964422385.1 uncultured Bacteroides sp. | reverse complement strand
CTGAAATAAACACAGAAGGAAAAGGTGGCGGTAAGAAAGGTAAACCCAAAAAACTGTCGACAAGAGTAGACTTTACTCCCATGGTTGACTTAGGTTTTTTGCTAATCACTTTCTTCATGCTTACTACAAGTATGATTAAACCACAAACAATGGAAATTGCAATGCCTTCGAAAGACAAGGTAAAGCAAGACGAGATACAAAAGGTTAAAAACTCTTTAGCAATTACTATTATATTAGGCAAAAATAATAAAGTATTATATTATTTTGGTGCAAAAGAAAAAAATGGGACATTGCCAAAAGTTGAAACAACAGATTTTAGTCCAACAGGTATTAGAAAGATTCTATTAGATAGAAATAGCAGTGTAATTTCTGAAGTTAAAAAATTAAAACTTAAGAAAGAAAATAAAGAGATTTCGGAAGATACACTAAAAGTAAGGATATCGAGAGAGAAAGCTGTTAACACAGCACCAGTTGTATTAATAAAAGCTACTGACGATTCGTCGTATAAAAATTTGGTAGATGTTTTGGACGAGATGATGATATGCAACATTGGTAAATATGCCATCGTTGATATAACACCTGAAGATCTGGATTGGATCAAAGACCTGAACAAATAGCAATAAATAGTATGTTTTATATTTTAAATATTAAAAAACAATAAAGCCATGTCTCAAAAAATGAATATTTACTCCGATGAATGGTGTGATATGATTTTCACAGAAAAAAACCATGAGTATGGAGCTTATATGTTAAGAAAAAGTTCTGGGAAAAGGCATCTAAGAGCTACCATAATAGCTGTTGTTTTCTTTACTGTTGCAGTAAGTTCTCCTGTAATATTAAAAAGTATTCTTCCAAAAGAAAGAGTAGAAAATACCGACAGGATAGTAATGGCAGATCTTAAATTAGATAAACCAAAAGAACCTGAAAAAATTATAGAAGAGGAAAAAATTGAACCTGTAAAGAGTTCTATTAAATTTGTTCCACCTGTAATTGCACCAGATGAAGAAGTATCGGATGCTGATCAAATGAAATCACAAGAAGAACTTAATAAATCTGATAAAGCCATTTCAACTGCAACTGTAGAAGGTACTGACGACCCTAATGCAAAACTCATCGGTGAACTTGATCAAGGTGATGCAACAGGAGGCGACGGTGGCATGCAACCTCTTACAGTAGTTGAACAAATGCCTGACTTCCCTGGTGGACTGGAGGAACTTTCCAAATTCCTTCACGACCAGATTAAATATCCTCAACTAGCTAGAGAGGATGGAACTAGTGGTACTGTATATATTACTTTTGTTGTAGGTAAAACTGGAAAAATATCTAACGTAAAAGTATTAAGAGGTATCGGTAGTGGATGCGATGAAGAAGCAATTCGTGTTGTACGAAAAATGCCTGACTGGAAACCAGGTAAACAAAATGGAGCTGCAGTTCCAGTACAATACAATTTACCAATTAAATTTAATCTTCAGTAATACTATCTGAGAAAAAAGAAGGAATAATAATAATACTGAACTGGTTGTATTAATTAAAGCTGCGAACGATACGTCGTGTAATAATTTGGTTTTATTCTAGATATCTTAACGATCCTGATCAAATCAAAAAAGCTTGAATAAAAAACAAATAAATAAGTGTATATTTTATTTATTAAATTTTTAAAAAAATTAAAGCCATGTCTCAAAAAACGAATATTTATTCCGATGATTGGTGTGAAATGATTTTCGCAGAAAAAAACCATGAATATGGAGCTTTTATGTTGAGAAAACAATCTGTTAAAAGACAACTATGGGCAACACTGATGGCAATAACATTTTTTACTGTTGCAGTAAGTTCACCAGTTATCTTGAAAAACATAATACCTGAACCAAAGAAGCCTAATTTAGGCCTAGTTGAATTAGGAAAATATGTGATTGACAAGCCAAAAACAGATGTTAAAGAGATAGTAGTAGAAAAAGTTGAACAATTTCAAAGTTCAATAAAACTTACTCCTCCTGTTATAACACCTGATGAATTAGTAAATGAATCTGAAGAAATAAAATCACAAGATGAAATATTAAATTCAAGAAAGGCTATTTCAACTATAGATCATGATGGCACTGAAAATCCTAACGATCCTTTTATAACTGATTTGGATAAACCAAATGCTACTGGAGACCCTGTTGTAGAAGTAACAAGAACTGTAGTAGATCAAATGCCAGAATTTAAAGGTGGTGATGATGAACTTACAAAATATTTGCGTGATAATATCAAATATCCACAAATAGCAAGAGAAGCAGGAACACAAGGAATTGTTTACGTAACTTTTGTTGTAACAAAAACTGGTAGAATCCAAGCCATAAAGATCTTAAGAGGTGTAGGTGATGGTTGTGATGAAGAAGCAATTCGAGTATTAA
>CAYRBL010000492.1:0-2396 GCA_964422385.1 uncultured Bacteroides sp. | reverse complement strand
CGTATGTGTCGTAACAAATGTGTGATTACTTAAATCATTCAACCAATTTGTATAAGTTTGAATTGGATATCCAATTCGTTTGCAAAATTACTATTTTTATTTGATATCCTACTATACTATTGTTTTTATTTTAATAATAATAATTGTGAATATGAAAAAGAAGAAGACCTAATACCGTACGTACGTTATTAGGTCTAAATGTCTTCCTAATATCCTAAAAGCCTAAAGCCTAAAAGCCTCTCTTAGTCTTTTTTAATCTTCATCCTTCTGGTAATCGTTTTATCGCCCGCTTTAACAGTTATTGTATAGGTGGCGTCAGGAAGATGCGTTAGGTCGAAAGGAAGCATGCCGCTCTTAAAATTCTTAGTCTTTAATTCAAAAACAATAGCCTTGTCGGGATTAATAATGGCAATCTCAATGTCCTTAACATCGTTCATAAAGATGTCCATTTTAAAGATACCAGGGTTTCTTATCGGGAAAATATTAACGATAGGTGTAACGTCTTCGTAAGCCAAAGAAGCACCCGCCTTAACGCGGAACTGATGAATAATATCATTACCAAAATCAGAATTAAAAGCTTTAATAAGTTTACCTTTGCCATCTGCCAGTCGAACATAGCCGTAACCACCTTCAGGATTGGCCCAAAAATCAAGACCATCGCCACCTGCATCCATAACTTTTAAAGTATAACAGCCGGGTTTAAGACGGAAAGTATCAGCATAAAAAGTATTTATTTTAAGATTACTCACTTTGCGTGAAAAAAGAGTGTCACCATTGGCATTAGCAAGAAAATATGAAGTCTGAACAGTATCCGTATTGGTCCTTAAATAGAGCACCAAAGTAGTATCATAAATAGGAACAGTCTTATAAACTGAAGTCAATTTATTATCTTTAGGATAGGCATCATTCTGACCATTAACCTTGATAGCTTCCACGGTATAGCTCCCGGTTTTAGTAATCTCAGGCAACACACCCTTAACAACTATTGTAGTTTGCTTGCCAGTTTCCAAAATACCATTCCATGTGTAATCCATATTCAGTTTACCATTAATACCATGCTTAAACTTAATAGAAGTAA
Source organism: uncultured Bacteroides sp. (assembly GCA_964422385.1). Classification (GTDB taxonomy): domain Bacteria; phylum Bacteroidota; class Bacteroidia; order Bacteroidales; family JACABE01; genus JBAXLO01. The sequence continues at coordinate 1,318 of CAYRBL010000492.1, read as the reverse complement.
CCTTATTCTTGCCTTTATTTGTAACTTTAACAACAGGATTATAGCAGATAGGATTGATACGATTCCAGAAATCAGCAGCAGAAGGCGACATAATTTCATCAATAACCACATCGTTTTCTAAAGAATTATCTTTATAAAAAATAAGATAAGCATTGATAACGTAGTCAGCATGAGAATTTGTAGGATTTCTGTAGTCCTGCATCTCCAATTTAAGAGTATGTTCTTCACCAGCCTTAACACTATAATCATACTGATCGGGCACAACCATAGAACCAGGACACCAGCCTGCTCTGTCGTAAATCCAGGTACCAGCCTGAGGAAACAAAGGATTATCTCCACATGACTTCCAAATCTTTTTCTCGTTTTTAAGATTATTATCTAAGTAAATCTTTCGAGTCTTAGCACAAAACTCAGCACAGTTCTCAGTGTGGTCCATCCCATGACCAGTTTGTAATATTCTTAAGCGAGCAACATTAGCATTTGCAGGAACCTTAAATTTCATTGGCAAAAGATGCTCATTAATACTCTTAACAGTATCCCCAAAAGGGAAATTACCTTCCCACAGCTTCTCAACAGCAATAGCCTCCATGGCAGGAGTGCCTTCAATAACTGCAAAATCCAAAGTAACTAACCAACCTCTATCCTTATTACTTTCGTAACCGCTATGGTTGAATTCTATCTCAACTGAATCTCTTAAAAGAGTAGAGAAATCGGTAACATCCACATCCCAGCTAAAGCTCCAATCACTTGGAAAACGATAACCATAAGGCGAAATCGTACGGGCAATTTCTATGTCTTTACTATCCTTATTCACCCCACCCTGACGACGAAGATAAATATGATCCACATAATCCCACTCACCACAATGCAAACTGTCAGGGCACTGCAAAGTAGCAGTAAGAATTACCTTGCGATACTTAACTGCATCTTTAGGGAAAACGCACCAACGTGTAAAAGTGTCATAGCCCTTGGCAGGATTCGTTTTCACCAACACCTTTTGATGAGAAACTACGTGAATAGTATCTTTTGAAGAAGCATTAGCAATAAAAGGGAATGAAAAAAGAAGCATTATACCCAAAGAAAGCACGAAAGATTTATGTGTTTTTAGCATGATTTGAATTATTATTTTAATAATCGGCAAAAGTATAAATAATATTGAATGAATTTAAAGAATATTGTTGAATGCTTGAATATTTTTAATAAGTTTGCAGAAAAATAAATAAACATGACAAATATAGACGCACAAAAGAAAAAAGATTATCTATTATCAATAACACTTATCGGTGTTTTGTTCTTCCTTTTTGGCTTTGTAACCTGG
>CAYRBL010000491.1:0-2413 GCA_964422385.1 uncultured Bacteroides sp. | reverse complement strand
AAACAGCTAAAAGCCTCCCAAAAAAATATTCTTCCAAAAGTTGTTTTAATACACTATTTTTGCAGAATAATTCTTTTGAGAAAAGAATACTAATTGTTACACTATATATATATTGTATGGATTTAGATTTTAAGTGCGCTTTGTGTGGAAATACCAGTGGTAAAAAAATACCTTTCAGATACCTTTTTAAAGAACGTTTTCTGTGGGGCGTTAGATGTACCAAATGCAAATTAACAGTGATATTGCCGCAGCCATCGGCCGAAGAAATTACAGAGATGTATGCTTCCGACTACTTTACAGTAGCCGACAAGCAAACGCATCACGGGGATACCGACTATATTTCGGCAACTGCCAACGTGGATTATACCGAAGCCGTAAAATCTTTTAAGGAATATTCGGATTGTGGCAACTTCCTTGAGATTGGTTGCGCTACCGGAGGATTATTAGTGGCACTTCGCAACAATGGTTTTAATGTTACTGGTGTCGAAATATCTTCTTTTGCTGCCGAAAAAGGCATAAAAGATTATGGTTTGAATATTATTAATAAACCTTTCAGCAAAGAACTTGTAGGGAAAGAACTGCCCGAAAACTTTTTTGATGTAGTGTATATGGGTGATGTGCTAGAGCATTTTACCAACCCTGTGGAGGAACTTAAAAGCATCAATCGTATTCTTAAAAAAGGTGGTTGCGTAGTGGCTGAAGTGCCTTCTACATTAAATCTTATTTCGAGCCGAATTGCTTTCTTAATATATAGACTAACGGGCAAGCAAAAAACAATGCACATTCCTCCATATCATCTTACGGAGTTCTTCCCAAACACTTTAAGGAAGACTTTTAAAGGCACGGGCTACGAAACAACAACGATAAAGCAGTATGTAAAGCATCCTTCGACGATACCATTAAGGCATAGTTGGGCTGAGAATATTGCCAAGCTCGTATTGCAATATCCAAACTATTACATCACAAAATATTTTGGGATATTAGGCGATCGCATGACTGCAATAGCCCGAAAATAGCCTACATCAGCTTCTTATATACTTGCCACCAACGGTCTGGTATTTCATCCTCCAATGCAATCTGGTAGTCGTTGTAAGAACAAGGCACCAGATAATGGCGCTCGTACTTAACTTTTAAGTCGATTGGGCAAGGCACTTCCATCCACCAACGGTCGCTCTTTTTACTTTTGTAAAATATAATCTCGCTGCTGTGGTCCTGGATAGTTACATAATACTTTTTGTAATTTTCCTTGTCTAAATAAGGAAAATCATGCTTGCGGTTGGCATATCCATCAATAAAATACCAAATCATTTGAGCAACCAGAAAAGAAGTCTGGCCGTTGCTATCGTAAGTTGGATTTGTTTCATAAAAACCTATACTCGTAAGTTTATCACTAAGGCCGGCATAGCGTGCAATCTGACAAATTTCCTCTCCATTAAAGCCATTTGGGGTAGCATTAGCATTCCCCGGAGCATCCGCATGACGCACCGCCGAAATGTCAATACTTATCATATCGGCATTACGGACAAGCGGCTCCACTTCTTCCATATCTTTTTTAATAGCACCCAAACGATAGGTATCGAAATACAATTTATCCATCAATTCTATCGCCTCGTTGTCGACAAAATAGGTTTGATAACCAATATTAGTATAATTAAATAAGAAATTAGGCTGGTGCAAAATTATTTTACTTAGAAAAGACTGCGCATCTGCATCCTTATCTGCTTCGCCAAGGTCGAACATTGGGTCGACAACAAACATATTTATAATTTGACCCATCTTTTCGTAAGCTCGATAGTTGGCATACGTAAGGTCGTGGCTGCCACCAATAATTATTGGGATAATCCCTGCTTTTAATAAGGTAGACACCACTTCGGCAACCGCAAAGTAGGTATCGTCAACACTATGCCCACTTTTTATATTGCCAATATCTGCGATCTTTATGTTCAAATGATGAGAAAATAAACTGTAGAATTTCTTCCTAATTTCGTCGGGAGCATACGAACAACCAAAGTTATTAATCGAGAGCCTATCCTCCTTTACGCCCACAATCGCAATGTTGACGCTGTCCATATCGGGGAATGCATCCTCTTTGTAGTAGGTATTAATTGCACTTCCGTAGCGTTCTCTTTTGTCGTTAAACTCGATGTCGGAAGCTTTAAATCCAACAGGTTCCAGATAAATTTGTATTTCCATAAGCTAAGCTATAATAAGATGGTAAAGATATGAAAAATTATTAGTGCCAAACTTACAAAGATAGTAAAACTACTAACCATCATTTGTTATTAACTTTCCAAGCAATTAACATTAAGCACAAATAGATGCCTTTATTTAATCTTTTTTCTTATCTTTATTTTTAAATAATCTAAAAAAAGATTGTTTACAATTGTAAATTGGATTTACTTTACGATTTCAA
>CAYRBL010000490.1:0-2436 GCA_964422385.1 uncultured Bacteroides sp. | reverse complement strand
GGTATATTCTACTTCTTCAAAAAATATTTTAACAGAAATTCCATTAGAGAAAATAGGAGAGGGGATTTATTTCCTTAATATCTTTTCAAAAAATAAAACTTATATAAAGAAGATTGTTGTTAAGAAATAAATTAAGAATTAACAATTAACAATTAATAATTAATAATTAATAATTAATAATTAATAATAAAAAAGCCTTCCCTAATAAAATAGAGAAGGCTTTTTATTTAATTACGAATTACATTTTTTTATTTCTTAGTTCAAACTAAACATTGTTTCTTTGCTTTTGCGAACTTTTGCTGCATTAACAAGATAATCGGTTGCATTATCACGATATCCTAAAGTTAGTATGGTTACTGCGCTTAGGTTTTGATCTTTTAAGCCAAGAATTGCATCTAAACTTTCGGCATTAAAACCTTCCATTGGTGTGGCGTCTACATGTTCTATTGCAGCTGCAGTAAGTCCAACGCCAAATGCGATGTAGGCCTGACGTGAAGTCCATGCAAAGTTATGTTCTTCGGTGTCGTTTATGATGCGACTAAAATTTGCTTTAAAATCTTTTAGCCCCTCTACGTTCATGTTTCTGGTGGTAGCTATAAGTTGAATATACTCGTCAACTTGCTCCTGACTTACCTTTTTGTTGGCTGCAAACACCAATATGTGCGATGCTTCTTTTATTTGTGGTTGAGGACAAGCTTCATTGAAAATCTTTTCGCGCAAAGCGGCATCTTCTATCACAAATACTTTAAAAGCTTGTAAGCCCAGAGATGTTGGTGCTAACCTGATTGCTTCTAAAATGCTGTCTACTTTTTCTTGAGGAACTTTAGTTCCGTCCATTCTTTTTACTGCGTAGCGCCAGTTGAGTTTTTCTATTAAGTTCATTTATTATTAGTTTTTTTATTTTTTTTGAATAATTATGATGTCTAAGTTTTCTAAAATTATATTTTGTTTTTTTATATTTTAATTAAGATTTTATAAAGGTTCCTTTTCTTAATTCATTGAAGGCAACATCTATTTCCTCATAAGTATTCATCACAATTGGGCCGTGCCATGCGATGGTTTCTTTAATCGGTTTGCCAGCGATGAGAATAAAACGTGCAGTAGTGTTTTTTGTTTGTACTTTTATTTGAGAGCCTTCACCAAACAACGCTCCTTCGTTGGTAAGCAAATCTTCTTTTAAGGATTCGTCAAAATTTGCAGTGCCTTCGAATAGATATACAAATGCAGTGTGTTCGGCAGCAACTGGAATAATAAGTTCGGAATTGGGCTGCATTTCGATATCCAGGTATTCGGGGGCAGCAATTATATCTTTTACCGGTCCTTTGATACCGTTAAAAGAGCCTGCCAAAACTTTTACTTTTGTTTTATTTTCGAGTTCAACAACAGGAATTATGTCAGAAGAAATATCTTGATAGCGTGGTTTTATCATCTTGGATTTGGCTGGGAGGTTTACCCACAGTTGAAATCCGTACATTTTGCTGCCTTCATATTTTGGCATTTCCTGATGAATAATACCACTTCCGGCCGTCATCCATTGGATGTCGCCTGTGCCAATCACTCCTTTATTTCCGATACTATCTTCGTGTTCAACTTTTCCTTCGAGCATATAAGTTACTGTTTCCATGCCGCGATGGGGATGAAAAGGGAATCCTGCCATGAAATCGTTAGGGTTATCAGAACCAAAAAAATCTAACATCAAGAATGGGTCTAACAAATCTTGGGTATTGTGGCTAAGAATACGTGTAAGTTTAACGCCTGCACCATCCGATGTTATTTGTCCTTTTATAATGCGTTCAATTTTTCTGTTATTTTGCATGATATTTTTAATTTAAAATAGACTGCAAAATTACGCATAAATACTAGGGTGGAAAAGGTAAAAATAAAGGAAAGTATGGTAGAAATGAAGGAACAATTAATAATTAATAATTAATAATTAATAATGGAAAAGCAATTTGGAAGACAATATTTAATTAAGCACGAGCGTGATTGCGAGGAGGGATGACGAAGCAATTTTATTTGGTGAATTTTTTTTAAGAAATAGAATTTATACTAAAAAACTTTTAATGTTTAGCAACGTCCTTTTGATCCCAATGCTGGGTTGAAGGAGCGTTGTAAAATAATGTAGTAATTGTTAGCCTTAAGGTCAACTTCTTTATCTGTATTAATACACGATATAAATGTCTTGCCTAATCATTAAGGCAAATTAATATTTCATCCAATTTATGTTTCTTTATTATTATAAAAGTCTAAGTAGTTCAGCATGTATTATCTACATAAAATATATCATTAAAATCTACTATAATTTACACTTATCTCAGAATTAATAAGTGTATTTGCACATGCAAATATACATTCTGAAAAAAAATAATAGTATTTGCACGTGCAAATGTATAGTCTGAAAAAAAATAAGTGTATTTGCACATGCAAATGTATAGT
>CAYRBL010000489.1:0-2442 GCA_964422385.1 uncultured Bacteroides sp. | reverse complement strand
GATAGCTTCAGGTGACTGGAGTTCAGACGTGTGCTCTTCCGATCTGCAAGGTTAACGTTAGTTTGTTTTTTCGATTCATATATATATAATTTTTTGAACGCTTTAAAAATTGCATAATTTAAAAATTGCAAATAATTTCATAATTTCATCAGACAATACAATTAGTAAATAGGTTGTATGATACAACAAATTATTTTTGAATATTCCCTATTTTATCTTCAATTGATTTGATTTTTGCTTCCAGACAGTTTTCTTTATTTTTTCTAATATCGAATTTTATGGATGTATATATCCTATTGCAATCTGGTTCCAGCTGTAAATACGACTGCTTAATTACCTCCAAAGCCTCGTCCATATTATTTGTTTCTACTATGGTGCCCATCGGAGTTAACTTGTACGAAAATCCGCTTTTATCAATATATTGTACGATGCGGCTTACATAATTACTTACGCTTTCGCCTTTATCGGTAGGGAACATTGCAAATTCTATTAATACTGACATTTGGTTTTTATTTATTTATAAAAGAATGCAAATTTACTAAATTTAATCGAGTTATAGGATAGTTTTAGATTTTTTAAGTTAATAAAGCTTAGGTTTCCTTATTATATTAATGACTCCCTCCATTTGTCGCAACTTTATACACACCCACATTTACATCTTTAATGGTATACGAAACCTTATCCATATTCCAAATATAACATATAAAGTTATCAGCTGTTTTTGGGAGTTTATCAATAAAAGTAGTATTCATAAAATTGTCTTTTTCGCCATCCCAATTACGCCTTAGCCAGTTTAGCGAGATGTATTCGTACCTAATATTATCTCCCTCTTTGTTTAATATCGTTACCACCACCCAAGCATTAAATGGTTTGGTTTTGCAAGCTAAAGTTAGCTTATATGTAAAATGCAACATTTCTCCTTTTAAGGTATCTGCGCTCCCTTTGGCAATACTATAGAACTCTTCGCTGGTAGTATGCGCTTCCTTAGTTATAAAATCTGCTAAAAATTGTTTTGATAATGGCTGTTTTCTTTTCAATAAATACCTATCATTTATTTTATAATAAGAAATACTATCGTAATAGGCAGCGAAAATTGGCAAATCATTCTTTTCAGAAATTACAAAGTCGGTTTCTATACCTGGGTACTTCGAAGAATAAATCTGACTTAGTTTTCCACCATTTCTATAGTCCATATACGACCAGCAAAAGTGCCTGAAATATTCACTTCCGATGGTTGGAGGAAATTGTCCGGGCTTGTAATCTTTATATACTTTATCATAGAAATTTTGCGGAAGCATATCCGTTTTATAGCAGAAAGTATAACTTAAATTTATTTTTAAAATAAAATGTATTGGAAAAAAAACTAAAGGGAGTAATAGTAAAAGAATTATTTTTTTCTTAAATAAAATAAAAAACTGCTCCGTAGTAAAGATTAGGCAACCCACAAATAATGGGTAAAAGTACATTCCGATTCTGTCTTCGGGGTAATTTATTTTTAATACTTTTCCTAAGAATAAAGTTGCAGCAATATTTAAAATTAATAAGTAAAAATAGATGTTTTTATAGTTTGTTATAAAATTAATAGTTCTGTTTTTAACTAATAATATTATAAAAAAAATAAAAAGTATAGCAGTTAAAATTATAAATACGTACGCTAAAATTATGCTGTTGTATCCGGTTAGTAATTCTATCAAGGTGCGTATTGTTAGTCTTATAAATCCTTCCTGCGATCCGGCGTATAGGTTTCCGTGGGCGTTGAGATCGAAGGCGTATTTGGCACTTAACGTTAATGGAATTATTCCTAATAGGATTATTAATGCTATTCTTTTTAATTTTTCTTTGAATGCAATTGCTGTATTGAAAAATAAAATAAAAAATAAGAGCCCTATAATAATAAGGTAGGTATTTATCAAAGTTAGGTTGGCGGCAACGGCTAATACTATCAAAAAAAGACAAAATATATATGCTTTTATCGAAAAGTTTCCTTTAAATATCTTTATTAAATAAAAAATAGCACCTAATAAAAAGGCCATCGACATTCCGTAGCCTCTTGATAAAGCTAAAAATTCGATGAAATAATGAGTGAATAGTAGTGTTAAAAGGAAAAACCATCTGAATGCAATTGTTTTTATTTCGCCTGCAATCTTAAAGGTGAACAATGCAAAAATTGGGAATGCTAATAAATTTGGTATTCGCAATACTAATGGAGAATTGCCGAATAAAAGATAAGATATCCAGGATAAAAATGAATTTAGCACGTGATTATTGGCATCCATGTGGGCAAAATAAGGAATAAATCTGGAGGAATCTACATAATAGAAAAACGTTGCTATTTCGTCGTGGGCCATTGGCACGAAGTATGCCCTTGCCCACAAATAGCACCATATCAAGAACGATATTGTTAAGAATATCCCTTTTTCTGATGTTATGTATTTTCTTAAA
>CAYRBL010000488.1:0-2450 GCA_964422385.1 uncultured Bacteroides sp. | reverse complement strand
TGATGACAATCCCCGAAACCTATACTACTTTATTTATTCTTCCCTTAGATCATTCCTTTGCCCATACCGTTTACTTATGTTTTATTTATAAAGGAGCAAGTATTGCAACTGTTCAGATAGGTAAAACTGCAATGGAAACACTGAAGAATATACCAATAAATATAAGGGAAGTTAAGCCTAATCTCATCCTAAGTGTTCCGGCTCTTGCAAAGAATTTCAGGAAAAACATTGAGAATGGTATAAGAAGTAAGGGTAAAGTGACGGAGACATTATTCAACATTGCTATTAAAACAGCTTACATTTACAATGCCGAAGGACATAATAAAGGGACAGGAATGCGCCAACTTTTGAAGCCGTTACTTTCTTTATTTGATAAGACTTTGTTTAGTAAAATAAGAGACAACTTTGGTGGCGAAATTGATTTCTTCATTGGTGGCGGTGCTATGTTGGATATAGATATTCAGCGTTTCTTTTATGCTATTGGTACGCCAATGATGCAAGGCTATGGTCTTACAGAGGCTTCTCCAGTAATTTCTGCAAATGGTTTGCTTAATCATAAACTTGGTTCATCGGGAAGATTAGTTAATCCTATTCAATTAAAAATTGAAGATGAAAATGGAAAAGTTTTACCAGCTGGCCACAAAGGAGAGATAGTTATTAAAGGAGAGAACGTGATGATTGGCTATTGGAGAAACGAAACTGCCACTGCCGATACTATCAAGAATGGTTGGTTGCATACCGGTGATATGGGTTACGTTGATCAGGACGGCTATTTATATGTTACAGGAAGATTCAAATGTCTATTAATAGCTAATGATGGTGAAAAATATTCTCCTGAAGGTATAGAAGAGGCACTTACCGAACACATATCATTTATTGACCAGATTATGCTTTATAATAATCAAAGCAATTATACTACTGCTCTTTTGGTTTTAAATAAGGAAGCTGTTAAAAGATGGTACAAGCATCATTCGCATTCCCATAAACACACTGATGAAGAGTATGCTAAAACGTTTTTAAAACATCTCCAGCATGAGATAATGAATTATGATAAAAAAGGTAAACATGAAGTAGTTTTTCCTGAAAGATGGTTGCCTGCAGCCTTTGCCATCCTAAATGAGCCATTTACCGAGGATAACCGAATGATGAATTCTACATTGAAAATGGTTAGAGGTAAAATAGCCGAGCATTATACTGAATTGATTGATTATATTTACACCCCAGAGGGCAAAGATGTAACAAACAATAGAAATGTAGAGGTTGTTAAAAATATCTTTTAATAGAATAATATCTTTAGTTTATTAAGTAAAATATTATTCATAAGCTACTAGCTTTTCAATAAATTATAGTAAATAATGAGAAACAGAAAGCTTTATTTTGTATGGTGTATACTAATAATGGTTGTTGGTATAGCATCGCGCAAAGTTCCTACTCATTTACCTCTTGTTTTTTCAAAATATCCCGGCGATGTTTTATGGGCACTTTTAGTATTTATAATAATTGGTTTTTTATTTAATAAAATGGAAATTCTACGAGTAAGTTTATATTCTTTAGCATTTTCATATCTTATTGAAATAAGCCAAATATACCATGCTCCATGGATTGATAATATCAGGCATTCCCTTTTTGGTAAATTAGTTTTAGGTTCAGGTTTCTCAGTTATAGATATGATTTGTTATACAATTGGAATTTTAATAGGGGCAATATTAGAATATTATTTTATTAAAAGAAAAAATATTAATGCTATTATATAATGAGTAATTAAAATCATTTTTAGGTTGATAGAATTAGAAAGAAAGTTTCAAATAGCAACCTAAAGATGATTCACTTAATTTCTATTCCGGAAAATATTCTTTAAAAGTTTTATCAGTATATAAAATTACAATTTTTTCAATTGTTTTTTGCGTTGGCTTTTTAACCTCAGTTTCAATTTGAGGCTCAACAACTTTACGTTCAAAAACTACTTCTTTTTCCTTCTCAGGAGTGTCGTATATAATTTCTTTTTCAATTTGGATTGTTTTAAGCTCTATTTTGGGGCTTATAGGAATGTTCTCTACAGTAGATTCAACAGGATTTTCTTCAATTATTATTTCTTTCTCCTTTGGTAAATCTTTTTCTACAGTCATACTAAAAAGATCTGGTTCATTGGAAGAATTAATCCCATAAGATTTATCATCTGGTACAATATTGCTATCTCTATACATTGCACCCTTACCAAAAATCAACCAATCTGAATTTAGATCAGGAAATCTTTTTAAAATTTTAGTTACAAATTCAAGACTTGCATTATTTCTACCCGAAAGTATATGAGAGATACTTGAACGTTGAACTCCTATCTCATCAGCAAACTGAGAAGAAGTCATATCTTGTGTTTTCAAAATTAAAATTACTCTTTCAATCATAAATTACATTATTAAAATGGTTCTTTTTTTAGTTTACAAAATTACAAA
>CAYRBL010000487.1:0-2467 GCA_964422385.1 uncultured Bacteroides sp. | reverse complement strand
GCGAATTAAATATAGCTATATAGTAGATTGAAAATGAATATGTGAATAAGGTTTGATCCTATATCAAATCTTATTTACTTTTACCCAATGATTAAGGCAATTTCAGCACCGAACCTTCAGGCAAAGCTTAAATATTTTGGGTGGTGCTTTTTGTATCGGTAATCCATTTAAGGATGGGTGCCTAAGAAGAGTTGATAAATAAAAAGGTAAAGTCTGGCCTTCCAACGAAATTAAATTTGGACAGTTAGCTTTTTTAGTGCTTTAGAATTAATAGTAAAAGAGAGTTACCTTTTAAGTGCAAATTTATGCTAACGACTTTTTATATTATAATCGATTGAACATATTTCTTCTAACATAAAAAAAATCAAAATAGCAAAACCCAATTTAGTTCTTTGACAATAAATATAAAAGTCCCGAAAAATCTGGATCTTTATATAACTCACTAATTTCTTTACCTTCAATATCTAATATTTGAATAGATTCAATTTCGTTTTTAACAATTTCTTCTTCTTGTTTGGATATTAGGCCTGTAAATCTCTTTTTTAGACCATAAGCACAACATAAGTTATAATAATACGTTTGTCTAATACCTTTTTCTATGTTCAAATTATTTGAAAATAAAATTTTCCCATGATTTGTAATATCAATTGCCTTTTCTAAATAAATTAAATGGTTCTCATTTTTTTGTTGATAATATAAATCGGCAAATGCAAGATATACACCTGATTTAATTTTAATTGATTTTGCTTTTATCGTATCTGGTACATCTATTGCATTATCAATTTCTACCAGATGTGCTTCGCATTTTTTAAGATTGTTTTCACAATTAATATAATTTCCTGAATTTAAAGCATTAACAGCGGCATTTCTTTCTGTTTCTGCTAGTTTAGCAATAGTTTCAACATTAATTTCATTTTTAGATGCCTTTTCAAGAAAAAGATGCAAATGAAAATTCATAGTATCGGTTAAATTTGAATTTGTGCCCCTTCTTACTGCACTGTCAAATTTATTACATATATTTATCTCTTCGGGAAATTCTAATATTTTAGGTAATTTACATTCACATTTAATAAAAATACATTCCATTAATTCATCGAAACCCTTAATTGCATAAATATGAACTTTATCTTCATGATTTTTGTAAATATCATATAGCATAGAAGGTATTTCGATTTCTTGCGAATCATCTTTCGGTTCTAATACGCACCAATGAAGACCCATATTTAAATATTGTGCTTTTCTAACCATATCTCTTAATGGTGCCATTATTGATTCGTCTCTTCCACTATAACCCACAACAATTAATCCGGAATCTTTACAAACTTGATAAAGTTTTTCTTCCATGACAGTGTCTAAACTTTTGAGTTCTTGACTAATGTTTTTTAAATTGTCATATAAAAAATCACCATGTAATTTAATAATTTTAGGACGGGTGCTTTCAATTCTAAAACTAGTAACAGATGAATCAAATGCGGCCACAACAGCCTTTCTATCATAATATCTAAAAAGGGAGTCACTTAATAAATCATCAAAATTAGTAGTAAGGATTCTATTAAATCTATTTTCCGAAATAATTCCAGATAAATACAAATAACCAAAAGTTGGTTCCTTGCCATCTATTATTGTTTCAATATATAATTGTCTTTGGCGAGGTTGCTTATGAAAATATCTAAAAAGCGCTCCATATTCTTTTTCATTTGGTTCTCTTATTTTTTTCTTCCAATCATCTAACCAAGCTGGGTATATTTCTTCTTCCCAAGATTTAAAGTCATTTGCAGAATTTTTCTTCTTGGTTTTATCATATAAATCTCGCTTCCATTTTTCAACCATACCGTCAGCACTTGGAATTTCAGAGTTTACAGACGCGCCTGCACCTAAAAATAAAGTATACGCCCTATCTCCTGGTGGAACAGTTGAAATCATTTGAGCGATATCATCTTCATTCGGCATTGATGGATCGTATTGAATTCTAATCACATCATCATTTTCTTCTTCATCCTTTAGTAATGATAGTCTATTTTGATTATTATTCATGTGCTTAATAATTATATTTCGTATATTTAATAAAATGTAATAGACTATTGCTATTTAACCTTTGCCCAAAAGTAGGTTAAATAAAGATTAAAAGCAAACGCTAGACCGGATTTTAAATTGATTGTGGCAATTGTAATGGTTCACCCTCCGGCAACGCTTAAATATTTTGGGTGGTGCTTTTTGCATCGGTAATCCATTTAAGGATTGGTGCCTAAGATGAATGGGTAAAGAAAAGGGTAAAGTAAGGTTTGGTGCAATAGTCACAGTTAAACCTAAAAGAGAATGAGGCATTTGCCTTCCAATATTGCATGTGGCAATTGCGGTAGGAATTGTAAATAAGGTCTTTAGGCAAATCAAACCTTATATTTCCTTTTTCCCAACCTTAATAGTATGGTGGAGGAAGGATAACCCAACCTTATTTACCTTATTTACA
>CAYRBL010000486.1:0-2471 GCA_964422385.1 uncultured Bacteroides sp. | reverse complement strand
GATAGCTTCAGGTGACTGGAGTTCAGACGTGTGCTCTTCCGATCTAGTGATGATGCCTTTAACAACACCCTCGAACTTGGTTTCTTTGCCATCAATTACTAAAGAAATAACTGTTCTGAATTTAGCTCTTCTGTTGGTTTTACCTTCCATATTTTCCAAAACTAAGTCTACATTATCTCTAAAATTACATCTTGGCCCTGCATATCGTGCTGAATAAACTCCAGGTTCTCCATTTAAGGCTTCAATTTCTAAAGCAGTGTCGTCGGCAAAGCAATTAAATTTGAATTTATCATAAATAAAGAAGGCTTTTTCGGATGCATTCCCTTCAATTGTGTCTTTAGTTTCGGGAATATGTACTTTAATTTCTTTATCTTTTAAAGAAACTACCTTTATACTATTTTTTAGCAAAGGAGCTACTTCTTTAATCTTGTGTGCATTGTTGGTTGCAAAAACTAATTCCATATGTTTAAAATGATATTAAAAAATAATCTTCAAAGATAAGTCTAAAATTCAAATTAAAGAAGTATTTTTGTTAAATAAAAAATCATCGATTATGAGTATAAAGGGAACACAAACAGAAAAGAATTTATTGAAGTCATTTGCAGGTGAATCACAGGCTAAAAACCGTTATCAATTCTTTGCTAAACAAGCCAAAAAAGAAGGCTACGAACAAATAGCAGCATTGTTTTTGGAGACAGCATCACAAGAAGAAAGTCATGCTAAAACATTTTTCAGGTTTCTGGAAGGTGGCATGGTTGAAATCACAGCGACCTATCCAGCAGGAATGATAGCTACGACAGCTGAGAATTTGAAAGCAGCTGCAGATGGAGAAAACGAAGAATGGACAGAATTATATCCAGAGTTCGGACGCATAGCTGAAGAAGAAGGCTTCAAAAAGATTGCCATAGCATACAAATTGATAGCTAAAATTGAGAAAGAACACGAAGCACGCTACAGAAAACTTTTAGCTAACATCGAAAACGAAGAAGTATTTGCTAAAAAAGGCAAGAAAGTAAAATGGGTTTGTCGCAAATGTGGTCATGTACACGAAGGTGAAAAAGCCTTACAGAACTGCCCTGTATGTAATCATCCTCAGGCCTACTTCGAAATACAGGCTGATAATTATTAATAAAATACAATTAGAAATAATAAAAAAGGTGCGTAAGCTTATAAGTTTACGCACCTTTTTTTTGGCAAAATAGCTATTAAATTTTACCTTTTATTTCCAATATTTCTTCTTTTGTTAGTTGTGTTAATTCAATTATTGATTCTATCGAAAAACCTGCTTTCAAAGCTATGATTGCAACATTTATCTTTTCTGCCTTCTTTCCTTTTAACTCCCCTTCCTTAAGTCCTTCTATTTTTCCTTCTATCTTTCCTTCTTTATTCCCTTTCTTGATGCCATCGTCATAGGCTGTATCTGTGACATTCTTTAAATCTCTATATATCTTTAAACTTTCGTCGTATTTATTTTTATCAGCTGGTGTAAATTGGGCTATTTCGGCTACTTCGAATAGCTTTTCGAATATCTTATCCTGTAACTTTTGTGGATAACTATGCAAAAGAGGTAAGTTTTTCAGTATATACAGCCATTTATCGAATTTGCTTTCCAAAGCATCAATATCCTTATTAAATTTTGGCATCTCTAAATAAATATAGGTAAGCTTATCGTAAAAAACTTTTTTAGTCTTAACGTCCATTAATTTTACTTCCCAATGATAATAATCCTTATTGTTTTTATTTTCATCAAAAACAAAATCCAGAATACCTATGGTATAAATAGCTTTCAGTTCAAAGTCCCAATCACCTCTTAAAGCTTGTTGTTGAATAGGGAAACTTGAATAATAAACACTGCGATCTTTAAAAAAGTTTTGTTTCGATTTTTGCATTTCCACTATAAACTTTTCTCCCTTTTCGTTTTCGCAATACAAATCGAAGATAGCTTTTCTATCGTACAAAAGAGGACCTAATTGCTCAGAACGCAAATACTGTAAATCTTTTACCTTTTCTTCTTTAAGAATACAGTTGAGGAAGTCTATTAATAATTCCTTATTTATTTCTTCGCCAAATAGCTTTTTAAAGCCAAAATCTGTAAAAGGATTGATATATTTGTCAGTTGTTGTCATACACTTATTTTAATGCAAAATTACAACAATAAAATCATTAAAAGTCTTTTTATTTAAAATAAAGTTTTGAAAGAGTAAATTATGTATACCTCCAATTAATTTTATTTATAAATAAATCTTTCTTTTACTAAATTAAAAATACAAATAACACCTTTTGTAAAATATACTAAATAAAAAAGATGAGCAATGTTTTATTACTCACCTTTTTTATTATGATTAAAATAACTCCACTAATTCTTAACAACCTTAATATAATTTGCCTTCTCAGTTTTTGATATTATAGAAATGAAATAGGTTCCTTTAGGCAACTTTGACATATCAACCAGTTGTTTGCCCTTAGTAGTA
>CAYRBL010000485.1:0-2479 GCA_964422385.1 uncultured Bacteroides sp. | reverse complement strand
AGAAAACTTACGATTGATTACATCAAATAACATCAAAGGATTTCCATTGATCTTTATGATTGGTGCGAATACTAAGAATAGGATACAAAACCAGGCGAAGATCGTTCGCCTGGTGTACCATTTTCCTTTAGGTTGCTTCGCAATTATTCTTTTGCTCTTACCTGTTTCGTCTATATTTAAAGGTTTATCTCTAAAACTTTGGGTTGAATTATCTTCCATTTTATTTTATTTCAGTATTCTTATATATAAGAAACTTCAGAATAGCTGCAAAGCTATATTATTTACATTCCGATCCCTGAGCGGCTTTTCCATTAGCAGGATTAGAGCCTACTAATTTCTTAAGGATATAAACAGTTACCTGGTTTATCTGAGCTTTTGTTAAAGTAGATTTAAAAGGAGTCATCCCTTTTTCAGGTTTACCTTCAGTAATAACTTTAACAATTTGTTCGGGTTTGCAACCGTTGATCCAATAGTTATCGCATAGGTTAGGTCCAACTGTATTACCACCACCATTAGCTCCATGACAAGCTACACAACCTTTTTCTTTAAAGATCTTTTCACCTGCAGCTAGCATTTGTGGCTCCGACATCTTATTGCCAGCTCCTCCCATGGTAATCATTTTGGCTTCTTGCTCATCAACTGAAACTTTGTATTCGCTTGCCTGATCCATACCATTGTCAGGATATCCGAAGTATTTTACAGCATATATCCCCGAAAAAGCTATAGTGATAAAGAATAAGAATATTACCCACATTGGTGCAGGGTTGTTCAATTCTTTTATGCCATCATATTCATGTTCATCATGATTATCGACATTATTTTTATTATCTGTAATATTTTCACTCATAATATTCAGTATTTATTTTTTTAAATTGCTATCAGCAGTATTATCGTTTTCTAAAATAGATTCTTTTATGTGTGTTAATTCTGATTTAGGCATCTTAATTGCTCTATACACCATTATTATAAATAGACTAATAAAGATAAACAATCCAATTATATTGTATAATTGTACGCCACTATCATTCTTAAACAATTCACCAACAAAACCCATATTCTTTTTATTTTACAGTTTTGTTAGCAGTTGGTGAAATATCTCTTCCTAATTTATGAAGATACGCTATCATCGCAACGATTTCAGAAGTAGGTTTTACAGTTACTCCTGATGCTTTTAGTTCAGCAACGATTTTTTCGGCATCTTTAATATAATCTTCTGTAGCTTTCAAGTCGTAACCTTTATCGTAAGGAACTCCTAAAGTCTGCATAGCTCTTATTTTTACAGGAATCATATTTAAG
Source organism: uncultured Bacteroides sp. (assembly GCA_964422385.1). Taxonomy (GTDB): domain Bacteria; phylum Bacteroidota; class Bacteroidia; order Bacteroidales; family JACABE01; genus JBAXLO01. Next base: position 1,183 of record CAYRBL010000485.1, on the reverse strand, counting down.
TCAACTTCTTTATCAACTAACCAACCATAAGCAGGCATGATAGATTGTGGGAACATTTCCTGTGGTTTGGTGAAATGATTATAATGCCAGATAGAAGTTTTAAAAGTTGAGCTGCCTATCCAACCTGCACGTGCCAAGTCTGGTCCGCTTCTGCGAGATCCCCATTGGAATGGATGATCATACACAAATTCACCTATCTTTGAATACTCACCATATCTATCGGTTTCGTATCTTAATGGACGTATTTGTTGAGAGTGGCAATTGTAGCAACCATTACTTATATAGATATCACGTCCAGCTAATTCTAGTGGAGAATATGGTTTTACGGCAGTAATCTTAGGAATATTTGATTCTACTTTCATCATTGGTATTATTTGTACAATACCTCCTACAACTAAAGCAAGAAATACAAATATTGAGAAACGTACAGCTTTTCTTTCCAACCATCTGTGTAATGACTCAGTTAATGGATTACGTTTTTCGGTATTGATTAATGCTGGTGCTTCTGCTTCTTCGTTGCTTACCAAATTGCCAAGACTCATAGTTTTTATTATATTAAATAAGAACATTAAGAATCCTACTAAGAATAAGGTTCCACCAACGATTCTTACAATATAAAATGGATGTAATTTAGCTGAAGTTTCAATAAAAGTAGGGTATGCTAATAGTCCGTCAGCAGTATATTGTCTTAACATTAACCATTGTGTGATTCCACCCCAATAAATTGGTATTGCGAATAATAAAATACCTAAGGTAGCAATCCAGAAGTGCGTATTGGCTAGTTTCTCTGAATACAATTTAGTTCTGAACATTTTTGGAACCAACCAATAGAGCATACCGAATATTAGACCGCCATTCCATCCCATTCCTGCAATGTGAGTATGAGCAATCGTCCAATCAGTGAAATGGCTTATTGCGTTAACACTCTTAAGCGACATCATAGGTCCTTCGAAAGTAGCCATACCGTAAGCAGTAATTGCAACTACCATAAACTTCAATGCGGCGCTATCTCTTACTTTATCCCATGCTCCTCTTAATGTTAGGAATCCATTGATCATCCCTCCCCACGATGGAGCTATAAGCATAATTGAGAAAGTTACACCTAATGCTTGTACCCAATCTGGTAAAGCTTGATATAATAAATGATGTGGACCCGACCACATATATATAAATATCAATGCCC
>CAYRBL010000484.1:1333-2509 GCA_964422385.1 uncultured Bacteroides sp. | reverse complement strand
TAGAAGTTCTAATTTGAATATCCTTTATAAAATGAGTATTGTTTTCAATCTTAGTAGAGATATTAATAGTAGCAGCATCATAAGAAACATCCTTTTGACGGATATAAACTCCTGAAGCACCATTATCCAACAAAGTTATATGAACATTTTCGGTGGTAATAAAAGAAACAGGACGATAGATACCACCAAATGTAGTAAAGAGGAAGTTTTCAGCAGGCAATAGCGCAGGATTCGTCTCATTATTTACTTTTACATAAAGCCAGTTATCGCCTTTATGCTTTACCAAACGAGTAATATCAAAACAAAAAGCACTATAAGAACCTTTATGATTTCCTGCAAGTTTACCATTAATATAAATATCGGCAACCTGCCCAACACCTTCAAACTTTAGGTAAAATCTTTTATTAATACTATCACTACCTATATCCAGTTTGCGGCGATACCAAGCTGTGCCAGCATAAAAACCATTACCTGTTTGAGCATCCATATTGTTCCAGGTATGGGGAATTGTTACCGATTGCCAACCCGAAACACTTTTAATAGTATCAATAGTTGTAGTTGATTTTACAAACTCCCAGCCAGTATTTATCGGCTCAACATTTCGCGAAAGCGCAATAAAAGGAAAAGCAATTAATAGGAGGATAATGGTACTTAACTTACGTAAAGATATTTTCATGATGTGTGTATTAATTATGATGCAAAAGTACTGAATATAATTAAAAGTCATAATTTAAAAATGCATCCATTTTATGTTCGTCATTAATAAATGCAAAAAAAATAATTATTATTGAAAAGACGATAAGAATACCTACAAATAAATTTGCCCGAATGTTGTACAGATAAAATGTAAATTTATTTTCTCTTTTAAAAGAAAGCCATCTAACAAATGCCCCAACAAAGTAGCAAATGATAATTGATATGGTTATTATAAGTCCTCTATGTGATTTTTCCATTTAAATATTCTTTTAAATTGATTGCAAACATACGATAATATTTAAGAATAAATCTAATTTATTTATAAAATTAATGCTTAATACAATTTTAAATAGTATTTTTGTGAACTATTAAACGATTATGGAAATTTTAACAACGTCTTATGATTGTATGCTTTGCCCTTTTAAATCTAAGTTGTATTTAGATTTAACTGCCGATGAAATGCAACTCATCGATCGAAAC
>CAYRBL010000484.1:0-1233 GCA_964422385.1 uncultured Bacteroides sp. | reverse complement strand
GTACCTGTTACTATTATAAAACAAATAATATTAAGCAATGGGAACTTTGCTATGAAGATAATAGAAAACATGAGCAAGGTTACAGATGACATTTTAGAAACAAGATTTAAGCTCAACAAAAGACATCTTAGAGGTAGAATTGCATATATTCTGTTGTTTTTAGCTAATGAAGTTTATAAAAATAATGTTTTTAGCATTCCCATATCCCGTAAGGAAATAGCTGAACTCATCAATATGACTACCGAGAACGTAATCAGGATACTTTCCGAATTTAGACACGATAATATTATTGAAATGGATGGGAAAACTATTAAAGTTATTGACCCCCTTCTTCTAAAAAAGATTTGCGAAGCAGGATAAAATGTTGTTATAAATCTAACAATTTTTAATACGTTCAATAAGCTGTATTATAGTTAATATGGATAGTTTTTAATACATTCAAACTAAAAATAAATAAAATTAATTTAAAGAAAAGGTGAATTAAGTTAAGAATTTATATAATTTTGCCCTTTAAAACAGAAAACAAATAAACATGAATATTTTATCCGATAGAATTAATAAGCTTTCTGAATCTGAAACACTTGCAATGACTCAGAAGAGTCGCGAACTTCAAGCGCAAGGTCATGATGTTATCAATTTAAGTATTGGTGAACCCGATTTTAATACTCCTGACTTAGTAAAAGAGTACGCAAAACAAGCTATAGATGATAATTATACACATTATACTCCTGTTTCGGGTTATCTTGATTTGCGTCAAGCGATATGTAATAAGTTTAAACGCGATAATAATTTAGATTTCAAACCCGATCAAATCGTAGCTTCAAATGGTGCTAAACAATCGCTGGCCAACGTAGTGATGAGTCTTATCAATCCTGGCGACGAAATAATTGTTCCTGCCCCTTATTGGGTTTCTTACAAAGAAATTATCAAGCTTGCTGATGGCTGTCCTGTGTATATAAATGCAACAGTTGAGCAAGATTTCAAAGTAACTGCAGCGCAAATTGAAGCAGCCATTACTCCCAAAACAAAACTATTGATGTTTAGCAGTCCTTGTAATCCTACAGGTTCTGTTTATACCAAAGAAGAGTTGAAAAGCATAGCCGAAGTTATAGCAAAATATTTTAATATATTCATTCTTGCTGACGAGATTTATGAACATATTAACTTTGTAGGTAAGCACGAAAGTATTGCTCAGTTCGATTTTATTAAAGATAAAGTTATAACTGTAAATGG
>CAYRBL010000483.1:0-2509 GCA_964422385.1 uncultured Bacteroides sp. | reverse complement strand
AAGGAATGGTTTTAATAATAACTTAAGGCACTTTAGGCATTTTAAGTACTTTAGGCACTCTTTATAGAAACTAATCTTTTAATACAAACAAATACTAAACCTATGTTGAACATTGCATTATTTGGGCCTCCAGGGGCTGGAAAAGGAACACAATCGAAACTGTTGATCGAGAAATATAACCTTACGTATATTGCTACTGGGGATATTTTGAGACAAGAAATTGCTGAGAAAACACCGCTTGGCATGGAAGCTAAAGATATTATTGATAAAGGGGGCTTGGTTTCTGACGAAATAATTGTACAAATTATCGAAAACAGAATCCTAAACAATCCTGATGCCAATGGTATTTTATTTGATGGGTTCCCTCGTACGGTAGTGCAGGCTTATATATTAGAAGGATTGCTGTTGAAAATGAATTCTTCGCTGATGTGTATGTTAAGTTTAGAAGTTCCCAGAGAAACACTGATTAGTCGTATGCTCGAAAGAGGAAAAGTATCGGGACGTAGCGATGATAAAGCAGAAGTTATAGAAATAAGACTTCATGAGTATGAAGAAAAAACTGTTCCTGTAGCAGAATTCTATAGTCATAAAGAAAAGTTTTTCCCTATTGATGGAGTTGGTAAAATAGATGATGTTTTTAATAGATTAACTACCGTAGTAGAAAAGAATCTTGAAAACGTTTGGTTAAATATTGTATTATTTGGCCCTCCGGGAGCAGGAAAAGGAACACAAGCTAAGAAACTTGCTGAGAAATTCAACCTTATCTATATCTCAACCGGCGAATTGATGCGAAGAGAAATAGAGTGTGGTACCGAAATGGGATTGATAGCCAAAAAATATATGGATGCCGGAGATATAGTTCCAGATGAAATTGCTATCCGCTTAATCGAAACTAAAATTAAGATGCACCCAAAAGCAAAAGGTTTCATCTTTAAAGGATACCCAAGCACAATTGTTCAAGCATACATCCTGGATGGTTTGCTAAGAAGAATGGATACCACAGTTACCTGCACAATTGAAATTACTTCTACCACTTTACAATCTATGAAGCGCTTGTCGGCAAGAGCAAAAACCGATAATGCTAGAGTGTATGACATGGATCCAGAAATTATTATCCATCGTTTGGAAGTTTATGAAAAGAAAGCAACTTTAGTAGCTGAATATTTCCAGAAACAAAACAAATTTTATACAGTAAGTGGCGAAGGAAGTACTGATGAGGTATTCGAAAGACTTGCAGTAAAAGTAGAAAAAGCATTTAAAAGCATAAGATAACTTTATCAATTACGAATTACAAATTACGAATTACGAGAATTATATATTTTAAGAATTTTATTTTTATATTTATTAATTACTTTCGTAATTTGTAATTCGTAATTCGTAATTTATTCCTAACTTTGCTTCTTTATTTCTTTTATAAAAAGAAACTATATGTTACATATAATTATAATAGGAGCACCAGGCAGCGGGAAAGGCACACATTCAGCAAAAATTGCCGATAATTATGGATTGATACATCTTTCGACAGGAGATATACTGCGCGAAGAAGTAGAACTACATACAACTTTAGGTAATATCGTCAAGAATTTTATAGATAGCGGCCATTTAGTTCCTGATGATATTATGATACGAGAATTTTTTATAAATACAATGAAATATGAGGATGCAAAAGGAATTTTATATGATGGATATCCTCGAACAATCTTCCAGGCAGAGAATTTGGACGAAGTATTAAAATCGAGAAATAGGGAGATATCATTAGTTCTTTCGTTGGAAGTAAAAGAAGATGAATTATACAAAAGAATACTTCATAGAGCAGAAAAATCGAATAGAAATGACGACACAATTGAAGTAATTAAAAATAGATTAGCAATATTCCATAAACAAACAGTACCTTTGCTGAATTATTACGACAAGCAAAAAAAGCTTTTCCCAATAGATGGAAATGCAACAGAAGAGGTCGTATATAAAAGGATTTCAACAGTAGTAGACGATTATATTAAAAATAATTTTTAAATGTCAAGTACAAATTTTGTAGATTATGTAAAACTTTTTTGTCGTTCGGGCAAAGGAGGACCAGGTTCCCGACACTTTAACCGTAGCAGAAGTAATCCACGTGGAGGCCCTGATGGAGGCGATGGAGGAAGAGGTGGACATGTAATAGTAAGAGGAAACAAACAATTATGGACTTTATTACATCTTAAATACACCAAACATATACATGCCGAAGATGGCGAAAGTGGCGGTGCAAGCACTAGCACAGGAAGAGAAGGTAGAGACCAAATAATTGAAGTGCCTTTGGGAACTGTAGTTAAAGATGCAGAAACATTTGAACAGGAATGTGAAGTTACCGAAGACGGGCAGGAAATAATAGTTATAAAAGGTGGCAGAGGCGGCCAAGGTAATGATCATTTTAAGACCCCTACTAACCAAGCGCCACATTATGCACAACCCGGAGAGCCAAGAATTGAAGGTTGGAAGATATTAGAGTTAAAACTTTTGGCAGATGTTG
>CAYRBL010000482.1:0-2511 GCA_964422385.1 uncultured Bacteroides sp. | reverse complement strand
ACAGAATGCTATTGCTAAAAATATCCTTTCGAGTATAAATTAACTATTGCTAACAAGAATGTTTTTTTGTTAGTTGAAGGTTTTTTATATTATTGATTGTCAATATAAATATATCAAAAAAAAATTCAAATCTTAAGCCACTACTGAGCGGAATAAATTTTTTAGCGAAGCGATTTTCAAGGCTGAGGGTCATTTTTATTTTTTAATAAAATTATTTATACCTATAAAAATTAAAAATAAAAATGAATTCACCCGAAGGGCCTGGCCTTGAAAAAAAAAATTTATGGAGATAATTTAGCTTAAGATTTTAATTTTTTATTCCTATAATAAAGGTTAGGGATAGGGAGGGTGATATTGAACATGTTAAGGCTGTGGGGTTTAGGGGTTTAGACTGTAGTGGCAGAAATTGGGGACGAAGTGACTGAGAGACTGAGAGCGCAAAATAGCGAAAAAAAAGTGAAATAAGCTTTTGGCTTTAGGTTTTTAGGTTGTGGTCAATCAGTTGGAAATTAATTAACAATTACTAAAGGCACTTGCCCTCTTATATAGCTTTTATCTTTTAGAATTACTTTATAAAAGCCTTTGGGGAGTTGGGATACAGAAAAATTGTATGTATTTTGTCCTTTGGGTAGTTGTATTTGCATTGCTTTTATACCCATGGTATTGTATATTTCCAATTTGCCTTGCTCGATGTCAGAAAAGTATTTTACAGTAACCGATGTTGAAGCAGGATTGGGAAATATTTCCAAAGATGAGGCTATATTTATATAAGATGAAATACCTGTAATGGTATCGCAGTTGGGTAGCAAACAGCCATGCTCATCTATTTTAAGTATCCAGCCACAATTACCATTTATAGTATCTGTATTGACTATTTGCCCGCATACTACAAAGCCATTGTCAAGTGTTTGTTGTATATCGAAAGGTGTAGCAGAAAAATGATTTGTATTATAAGGTTTAGCCATATTATATTCTTTGTACCAATCTACCGTTCCTTCGATATTAAGATGCAATAGCCATGGGATTTCTAAATAATTGTAACTACCCGAAGCCAACGCACTACCATCAGGTAAAACTCTAAATGAATAACTGATATTATTAGGTAGTGTGGGGCCATACGAAGAACTCCATGTAGTATCGCCTGTTGCTGAAGATAGTTTGTAAAATTGTAGCTTTAAAAAATTATAATAATCCCCATATTGATCAGTATATGCAGAATCGCATTTTGTCATTAATGCCATTATGCTATTATCCGGATGGTTTTGTAAACCAATCCATTCACCACCCTTGATGCCACCAAGCGTTTTTTGCCATATTACATTCCCAGCTGAATCTACTTTTGTAATAATATCATCATTTGTGTTAAAATCAGATGTTACACATATACCGCCTGCAAATACATAACCATCAGGCAAAATTATAACTGAATTATATGCAGACCAGTAATAGTTCAGATTATAAGTCTTTAACCATTGTTGATTACCCAGACTATCGTATTTTATAGCTAAACCGCAAGAATTACCACCGTTTTTGTAACGTATGCCTACTACTATATAACCTTTGTCGGGCGTTACTTTTAATGCCTGAAAGCCATAATCGGGATACATCCATGCAGAACCTATAGCCGTATCAATATAATGCCGCTGCCATTGCATGTTCAGATTGCTGTCCAATTTCATTAAAAAACCATAATAGGTATAAGGGCTTATATTTTCGCACGAAAAACCACTTACAATATATCCACCATCAACAGTTTTTACATCAGAACTCCATCCTGTTAAACCTGTATTAAAAGCAGTATCAATATAAGGAATCCAACTAATTAAATTGCCTAAACTATCATGTTTTGAAGCCACTGTACACGTATATTCATGACTTGAACCGGGAGAACGAAAATCGTAATGACCAAAAGTAATATATTTATTGTTTTGCAGAACTATTTGGTTAAAACGAGTACCTACACCAGAATTAGGATTAGCAACATGATACATCCTGTTAAAACGTATTGTTTGACTTTGTATTACACATGTAATAATAAGCAATATTATTAGGAGTAGTATTTTTTTCATAAAAACTCAGTTTATAAAGTTCATAAAGTTAAAACATTCTTGCTCCTTTGATAAATGGATATTCCGCGCATAGTAGACCACCTATTCCGCAGCAAACTGTCCCTCTAAAGTTAAGTGCACAAATTGCCATTTTTTGTAGTTGTTTTATATTTTACAAATTTAATTAAATAAATAGTACACGGTAGTTTTAATTTTTTATTCTTTTTTTCTGATGAAAGAAAACATACTTACAGTTATCAGTGAAAAAGGGACGAATGGAAAATTACGAAGATGAAGATGAAAGAACTGTAATTGTGAGTGGTTGAATGTGACGATAAGGTGTGTTGGGAAAAATAGCTTTGGAAATGTGGGCTGGCCAAAAAAAATAAAGCGGCATATACCTATAAAAAAAGGGAGTGTTCAATAAACTGTGTCATTTTCATTTATTCGGTTTTCAAAGTAA
>CAYRBL010000481.1:0-2515 GCA_964422385.1 uncultured Bacteroides sp. | reverse complement strand
ATTATTACACCTAGAATATTAATATCAACATAAAAGCCCGGTCTTTGCCTTACTCTCCTCTCCGATCAACGTCCCGAGTAATTCGGGAAGGAAAGGGGCTGGGGTGAGGTTGCCTATTATAACCGAATTCAAGGTTTAAATATAAATGAAAAGAAGAAATACCATGTCTTTTAAATGAATCCTAATCTTTATAAATTGCTCTTTCTTACTCCCTCTCCTCGGTTACTGAGCGAAGCCGAAGTATTGGAGAGAGTTGCCTGCCTGTAGGAGGTGAGGTCTTATATCCGAAGCTCGGGATTCAATATGAATGAGAAGAAGAAAGACAACTTATTTTTAATAAATGAAATCTTTGTATTATGCTCTGTTATAGCCCCTTTTTAAGGGGTTGGGTTTTTTTCTTTTTAATGTTTTTATATTTATAACCGAAGCCAAGGTTTAAATAAAAAAAGCCCTGTATAATTATAAGTTTGCAGGGCTTTCATAATTCACACAACATGAGAATATTTTAAAACATATTACCAATCGCTAATAAATAAAGAAATATTTTTAATATATTAACTAATATCTCGGTTATTTCTTTGATAAATCTTAAAGATAATCCTGTTACATTTATCTTACCTTCATGAACATAGCAATTCCTTATTGCATAAATAATAGCTATTAGATCTTCTTTTAATAGCTTTTTGTCTTCCTCAATTTTTTTAATTACTATGTTAATTTTAGTTTTTAAGCTTTCTTGAGATGAATCTTTTAATCTGTTTAATAAAATCAAATAATATTTATTTTCTGATTTAGATTTATAAAACCTTTCAAATTCTTCAATAATAATTTTTATAATTTCATTATTTCCATCAATTAGATTAGTTATAGTATATCTATCAAAAGTTAAATGTTTTATTGACCGAATTGATAAAATAAGATTTTCATAAGTAAACCAATATTCACTTAATAAGAGTGATTGTTTCAATGAAGCTCTATAGCCTTCAGATTCTATTATATGAGTATTAAAGGATGGTTCTATAGCATTGGAGATTTTAAATCTTTCTGTAAAATCAAATCTACTAGAACCTATATTTCCATTATTTGTTTGTCTGTAATTTTCAAGAGTATTCAAATACTCTTCTTTTAGTCTATTGATTATTTCTTCCATTTTATTTTATTTTTTAAAACAAGGCGGTTTTACCCGCCTTTAACATTATTAATTTTTAGTTATTTATTTTACTATTTAACATCTTGTGCCCAAAACCATACTGGTCCACTAAGATAGTAATCTTTCTTTTTATTTTCATAAGTTTTGCCAAATTCATATATAACTGATTTACCGTCTGAAATAGTGATTTCTACATAAGTTTTCCCATTTTTATCAGTATTAATTATATATTTTCTAGTATCATTTGCTTTTATGTAACTCCCTCTTAAATCTATTTGAATTAAACTATAGTGAGCAATTTTCCCATCAAAAGTATATTTTGGTATTTGATAATTTTGATTATAATTAGCCACAAAACTGAACTTTTTTAAGATATTTTGTACATTGTCAATTATCTTTTGATTAATTTTATTTTGTAATTTCGTAATATCATCATTCTGATAAAAACCATCAATAAATTCTTTATTTTCTGATAAACTTTTGTTTTGTAAAATTAAGGAGTCATAACACTTTTTTTCTAATGTATTAACAGTCTCATAATTAATAATTGTATCATTTAATACAGTTTTTAGGCAATTACAGTAATTTGAAATAGCCTTTTTTTGAGGATTACTACAACTTGATAAAATAAATGAAGCAATTAATAATGCTCCAAAAAATGTAAATATTTTTTTCATCATAAATTATTTTAATTTCCCTACTCATAAGGCTTTTCAGTACCGCCCCGTTTTTAAATTGGTTTCTGGTCTCCAATTTTAAACATACTTCGCTTTCACTTAGCTTTTGTGCGAAGAAAATACGATATAGCTCTCGTTTTTATAATAGTTTTTTGCTGGTTTTATCTAAGGTGTTATTTTGCCATCTTTTAATTTTAATATTTTATTTTCACCAGCTTCTGTATAGCTGACGACTTTCATTTTTTTAAGAACAGAGTTGTATTTTAAGTCTAAATAAAAACCATACATTCCATTACCTTCTCCCATACTCAATAAGTCTTTATTAAAGTCTAATCGGTTATCTTCAAAAGATTCCCAATCACACCACTGATAAGATTGATCAGTTTTGAAATTTGAACTTAAAAAAATACATAATATGCTACTACTTGCTTCTCCATTTATTTTATACAGAATAATAGCTAAATCCTTTTTCCCATCTTTATCAAAATCACCTTCATTACTAACTCCTGGGTTTCCATTCGCATCATTGATTTGATAACCTTTTGGTAATGTTTTTAAATAAATAGATTTAGTTTGCGAAAAGGCATTTATACTAATAAATACCATCATTATAAAAAATATTTTTTTCATTTTATTATAGTTTTAATATTTTGAAAAATTATTTTACAGGAATCATTTTTGTTATTTT
>CAYRBL010000480.1:0-2517 GCA_964422385.1 uncultured Bacteroides sp. | reverse complement strand
AATCGAAATACTGTATCTCGGCTATCGGACGAAGACCTCTTAAAGCCATCCCAATACCTTGACCAATAATAGTTGTTTCGCGAATACCTGTATCAGTAATTCTTGTTTCGCCATATTTAGCCTGCAAACCTTCCAACGATTGATTTACTCCACCAATATGCCCAACATCTTCACCAAAGATACATGCGTTAGGATAATGAGAAAAGATATAATCGTAATTCTTTTGTAATACTTCACGACCTGCAACCATAGGCGAGGTGCTTGTAAATTCAGGTTTAACCTCCCTTACCTTTAATGCACTGTAAGCACTTTCGCTATGCAGATGCGAGTTGTAACGTTCGTGGCCTTCTTTCATTTCGTTTTCCAACCATTTTGTTACATTTATTTTTAATGAATTCTTTGGGTTGCTACACTGATTACATATCAACCTTAGTATTTTACGGGCAGCAGCTATGATGTCTAATCTTACAGGCTCGCTTATAAATTTAAGGTCTTGTTTTATGCGTGCAATCCTATCGGTTTGGGCGCAGTTGCATGTTGTGATGTTGCATAACTCCAAAAACTCGTCTCTTTTCTTTTTAAATGGAGCTAAGAAATCGTTCCATTTGCGTTTGCTAGCATCCTTGATTTTAGCTATTGCATCCGCTTCTATTTTGTCGAGTTCTTCGGCTGTGGCAATGTTTTCGGCAAGTATCCACAAGCGCATTCTTCTGATGCCGTCCAATTCTACTTCCGATTCCAGACGTTCTTTTGATTTGTAACGTTCGTGTGATCCAGATGTTGAATGTCCTAAAGGTTGTGTGCATTGTTGGATGTGGAATAATACAGGTGCGTGTTCGGTTCTGCATTTTTCGATTCCTTCTTTGTATATGCGGCATAGTTCGGGGTAGTCCCAGCCGTATGCTTTATATATATAGTATCCTTCGCCTTTTTCGTTTCTTGCGAAGCCTGATAATATCTCTGATATGTTTTGTTTGGTGGTTTGATATTTGGCAGGAACTGATATTCCGTAGCCGTCGTCCCACACTGATATTGCCATTGGTACCTGCAATACGCCCGCAGCATTTATGGTTTCCCAGAAGTGTCCTTCTGATGTACTTGCGTCGCCGATAGTACCGAATGCTACTTCGTTGCCGCCATCTGAGTATTTGTTGCGTTCGCTTAATGCTTTTTCGTTTCTGTATACTTTAGATGCCAGTGCCAATCCTAACAATCTAGGCATCTGTCCGGCTGTAGGTGATATATCAGATGAAGAGTTTTTCTGGTCTATTATCGAATTCCATTCACCATTTTCGTCAATACTTTTGGTCGAAAAATGATTATTCATCAATCTTCCGCCATTAGTTGGATTTGATTTTGGATCGGTATCACCATAAAGTTGTGAGAAAAATTCGTCGATGCTTAATAAATCCGAAGCCATCATAAAAGTTTGATCGCGGTAGTATCCCGAACGCCAGTCACCATTTCTGAAAGCCTTTGCCATTGCAAGCTGAGGAATTTCTTTGCCATCGCCGAAGATACCGAAGTTAGCTCTACCGCCAAGTACTTCTTTACGGCCTAATATACTGGCTTGGCGACTCTCGTTAGCTATTCGGTAGTCTCTTAAAACCTCTTCTTTGTTATATTCCTGTGTTATATTTTTTGTATTTACTTTCTTTGCCATTGTCTTTTTTTATTTTCTTTAATTAAAACAAAAGTAATGAATAATAGTTTAGTGAGATGATTTTTTATTTGAATTAATAATCTAAAAAGGCATTTAGCTTTTTAGACTTTTAGGCTATTAGGAAATAGGATTGTTAGCGTTGATATGATTTAGAATACCTTTCTTTTATTAATCATAATTTTTCCCCATAATTGTCTTTTATATCAAAATTAATATTAATTTTACATCCTTAAATAATATGAGTATAAAAAACATTTTAAAAATAATAAATATGAAAAAAACATTTATTCTAACAATCGTTTTATTGGGCTTGATTAACTATACATTTGCCCAGAGTATGAACAATACAACTGAAGAGAAAGCCAAACACAAGGCTTATGCGGTGTTTTTCCTTAAAGGTAGTGGTGGCACGCTTACTCCTATGAGCAATTCGGCGCCTGCAATTAAGGAATCTACCGAACTATCTTCAATGTTTTCTTTTGGCTTTTTGGCAGGCAAATTCTCTCAGAATACTTTTGCAGGAGGCTTTGAGTTTGGTGGTTTTTACAGCAAACTTGTTAACGATGACAAAACAATAGGTTTGGGTGGTGATTATAAATTGCAAGGCTCTATTTTTAAATTTTTATTACAATATAATATTACTGATTGGATGAATTTGCAATATAATATTGGTTGGGGTACTATAATGACTTCCAGGCCTTGGTTTGTAGTTCCTGCAATTAATTCGGCTAATGGAAAATTGTTGGAAGAATATCCTATCGAAAAATATAATAATTGTTTTGTAACTGGTTTAGGTCTTAACATTAAACCTATAAAATGGTTTTCATTAAATATTAATTGCGATTATATTGGCG